>PLHN01000352.1:327-3130 GCA_003139975.1 Acidobacteriaceae bacterium | reverse complement strand
GTGGTCCTTCGGGAGCACAGTATTGCAATCCCTCCAACACGCTCCCGACGCCGTGTAACCCGGCTCCGGTCGTGCCCTGTAGCACGCTGCCAAATACTGCGATGAGCGGTCCGGCCTACGGGTTCACCGCTCCTCGGAACTTCCATGCAAACAACGTAACCGTTGGAGTGCATTACGCGTTCTAAGAACATCCGTTAGCCTAACTCACGGCGTGGCCGAGAATCTCTGCCTCCAAGTCGAGAGCGTTATCGCAGCACCGAATAGAAGCTACAAGGTGGCGGTTCCATGAGCTGCGAGAACGAATCCGAAGCTCGTTGCAGCCGATCTACTTTCTGGGCCAGAACACTGTCACACTTGCGGGCGCCGTGATTACTACAAGCACGGCGCTTACGACCGTAGCCTTCTGGTTCTACGAGATACTCTTGCCCGGGCCGCCGCATCCTTATATTGGCATCCTGTTCTTTCTGATCTTCCCCAGAGTCTTCGTCCTCGGCCTGCTTTTAATTCCACTTGGTATTTTGATAAGGTTGCGACGTCTGCGCGCTAGGGGAAACATGCCGAAGACGTTCCCCGCCATCGATCTGCACCTTCCGGTGGTGCAGCGGACCTTTGAGTGGGTGGCGTTGGCGCCGGTATCAATCTTCTAATCGTTGGGACCGCATCGTGCCGTGGCGTGCAGTAGATGGAAACTACGAATTTCTGTGGAGCAACTTGTCACGTCGTCATGCAACCTGAATACATGGCCTATGGAATTCCCCGCATTCGCGCGTGGCCAATCGGGGTCGGTCTTCGTCTTTGCGAGGCGCGACACCACGAGATCAGCATTTGGAACACCGCCCTTGGCACAAACTGGCAAATAGATCGTTTCAACAAGAGTGCGTCCTTCCGCCGTGAGTCGTGTCGGCTCACCCTCGACCAGTCCAAATGACCGACTCGGCACTGTGTAGAGGCCCCAGAGCCCATAGATTTTCTGATTGCTTAGGACCTGCGAGTCAGTGCCCAAGTGAACGCGGGTGCCGTCCTGCAAGTTCTTCTTGACTCGGTCCACTCCGCGGAACTTCCAGTCGCCATTGATTTCACCGCGCGCATAAGCCGCTAACTGTTCCCAGCGGAGAAACACTGCGATGTCGCCGTCACCGCCGACCTCACTGGCGACGCGTTCTGCAAAGTAGTATCCGAGGACCAGTGTGGAGAAATCTCGAACAGATGAGTGACTGTCGTCAGGTTGCCGACGACGTGACGTCCGAGGCGCGCCCAGATGGTCTGTAGGCCCAGCGGATCGCGTGAGCCTTTGATTGCCGCTTGGGGATCGATGTCAGTGAGAAACGGAGTCGCTAGGATCGACATAAATCTAGTAGCAAGAATCCTGTAGTCCGCTACACGGTACCACGGCGAAGCCCCCGGCAGACAAGTGCCGCGTGCGAAACGGGAAGATCGCACGTAAGTACTGCAGATATCAGGAATCTGTGTATCTAACTTCGAGTTAACCTGGCCGAAGATCGAGTAGGATGGATGCCGTCACCCGATGAGAAACAATACCGACTGTTTGGTCAAAAGGACATAGCAATGATAGACATCTAGAACGCGCTGGCGTGAATAAAGAATGGAGCTGGTGCTTGGATTGAGACGATCGAGTTTCTGATCAATCCATTGAAGACGTTGGCTCTGGTCATTCGATGGTCGCGGGACGGGTGGCCATTGCCACGCTTACCTGAATCTATGATCCTTAGCGCTGCATATTGCGATCACGGCGCTGTGCTGTCGAGGTAGACCGATGACCCGCAGAACCATTGTTGTCCCGAGCCGTCTCGCTTGGCACGAAGAACGTTTTCGAGCTGCCGAGCAGCACGCGCTCGGATTGCAGATCCTAACGCCGGCGCAACTTGCGGGTCGACTTGCCGGCGGTTTTCTGGAGGCGGCATCGCGGGACACATGCCATGTGCTGGTGCGTGATGCGTTGACCAACCTCAAGTTCGCTGAGCTTGAGCAACTTCGAGAAATGCCGGGCGCCGTCAAGGCCGTCTCCACTACGTTGATGAAGGTCTGGGATGCTGACCTGGGTCTTCAAGCGCTTGCAGCCCGGGCCCCGCGCGTCAGCGATTTAGCAAAGATCGAAACACACGTCCGGGATCATCTTCCAGGCGGGGTGATGTTGCAACCTGAGATTGTTTCCGCTGCGATTGCGAGCTTGAAGAACGCCGGTTGCGTCGTGGGCTCGGTGTCCGTGCGCGGATTCGTCTTCGTGGCTCCCTGCTGGCGGAGGCTGTTTCTTGCCCTAGCCGGGAGCACATCGGTCGAGTGGTATTCGATTGAGACGCTAAGAGAACAGTTGAACTGGATCCAAGGTTCCGCCACTTGTTCAGTTTTCAAGGCGAAGCAAACGCCGGGGCAAAGCTCAGTAGTTTGTGCCACGCCCAAGCACGAGGTGATCGAAGCGCTCCGCTGGGCGCGCGAACTGATCGTTTCCGGTCGTGCCAAACCACACGAAATTGCGATTGTCGCGTCAGCGACTGAAGACTGGGACGAGGATTTTCGAGTACTCGTGGGGGACAGCCAATTGCCGCTGCATTTTGTCCATGGGCGCAACGCGACCTCGACGTTTCCCGGTCAGCAGGCCGCTTCGCTCGCCACCATCCTGACTGAGGGGCTGAGCCATGATCGCGTGGTTCGGGCGTTGCGGCTTCTGCACAATACCTCAAAGCTAAAGGGCTTACCGGGTGACTGGTACACAAATCTAGACTCTGACGCACCTCTATTGAAACTCAGTCACTGGCAGGTCTCTCTGGACAAGCTCGCAGAGGAT
>PLHN01000352.1:0-240 GCA_003139975.1 Acidobacteriaceae bacterium | reverse complement strand
CTGATGACCACGATCGGGCAGACTCGGGTCTCGGATGAATCCGATCCGAACGCAAGCATTATCTGGGGACCGGCTCACTCTGTGGCAAGCGCTCCACGTCGGTTCACACTCATGCTGGGCCTAACCAGTCGTCATTGACCTCGGCAGCGTCAAGAGGACGGTCTTCTTCCATCGCACATTCTCGATCCGGCACTGCTGGAACCGGCGAGCGTGACCATGCAGGACAGGACTCACTTCGCC
>PLHN01000381.1 GCA_003139975.1 Acidobacteriaceae bacterium | reverse complement strand
GGTGATTGGGCGCGCTAACCTGGGATTTTAAGAGACCGCGGCCCAGGGGGCTGATCGATTTCCGAACACGGCCCGGCCAAGTCCCCCTACATGACCGGTTCAAGTCGGATTCGAGAAACGACCAATGAGCGACAACACATTACGCGAACTCGTGTATGGCAGGGGCGCTCACGTCGATCCCGTGGCTTGTGTAGAGGATATTTCCGCGAAGCTGGCAGCGCGGAGGTTCCCAGGCTATCCCCATTCCATCTGGCAGATTGTGATGCACATGAACTACTGGATGGATCACGAGCTGCGCAAAATCGCAGGAGAAAATCCACGGAATCCCGATCGCGCGATTGAAAGCTGGCCGGAGCATGCCATGCTGGCGAACGAAGCGCTGTGGCACGCGGCGCGCCAGCATTTCGTCGACGACCTCGCGCAATTGGCTTCCCTCGCTGAATCGGATTCCGCCACGCTCGACCGCCTTGTGAGCGATGTGAGTCCCCAGAAAGTTTCCCGCCAATCCACCGTACGCGCCACGCTGTGGCAGATCACTGCGCACAACAGTTACCACGCCGGCCAAATCGCCCTGTTGCGGCGGCAGGCAGGCGCATGGCCTCCTGAACGTGGCGGCGACACCTGGTAGGGTGCTCGTCCGTCGCTTTCCCGAAAATTCAAACCCAAATGAAAGGAGGCGTCCATGCCACGCTTTACCTCTCGTACACTTCTTGCTCTCGGTTTCGCGCTCGTCATCTGGGCCTCGGCCTTTGCTGGCATTCGCGCCCTTCGCCGGCGGACTGTTACGTTCCCTGCGCGCCGCGCCCTTGGCGGCGACTGGCGCAGTGCTTTATCTCGGGATTTTTCCCGGAGCGCTTGCCTACGTAGCGTGGGCGTATGTGCTGTCGCACGGCGCGGCCGGAAGGACGACCACGCGGCTGTACGCGATTTCTGTGCTGGCGATAGGAATCGCCTGGATCTGGCTGAACGAAGTGCCCAAGCCGCTCTCCTTGGGGGGAGGCCTGATTGCGCTTGGCGGCGTCGTGCTGGTGAACACGCTGGGCAAGGAAAAGCCAGTTCGGGCCGCCACGCAGCTCGTCACGGATGCCATAAACTGAGCGCCGCTCTCCAATCTATTCGCGGATTCCACCTCGCTGCATCTTCAAGGGCCAGCGAATCCGACCGAATCGTCCGTGATGAGCATCACCGTGTAGCCCATATACACCGTCTACTCTGACCATGGGCTGGTGTACCCAATGTTAGGTGGTCGCCTTACGCAAGCCATCGTGCATTTTCTCGATCGTGTGGCGCCCGAGCCCGATCTGCCGGACGCACCCGAGCATCTGCGAACCGGACGCCGCGGAGAGGAAGACGCCTACTTCTACCTGCGCCGGCGCGGCTATACGATGATCGCGCGCAATTATCGCTCCCCGAATCATCGCGGCGAGATTGACATCGTCGGGTGGGACGGGGACATACTGTGCTTCATCGAAGTGAAGACGCGGACGACGCGCGCCGTCAAACCTGCAGAAGCCGCGGTTGATCGGGAAAAACGGGACGAGTTGCGGCTGGTGGCGCGCGATTTTTTGCGGCACATGCCCACTTCGTGCCGGCCGCGGTTCGATGTGGTTGCCGTCTATTACGATCGCGGCTTCCTTCAACCATCGTTTGAACTGTTTCAAAATGCGTTTTCCGTGGCGTACAATCATGGATTCGCACGTTCGCACGGAAAGGACTATCGGTAGGTGCCCGAATTAAGGAAAGACCCGGTCGTTGGCCGGTGGGTGATTATTTCCACAGATCGCGCCAAACGCCCGCATGACTTCGTGCGCGAGGCGGTGCGGATCAAAGGCGGGTTCTGTCCCTTCTGCTACGGCAACGAGAACAAGACTCCATCGGAAATTTTGGCCTACCGGCCGAACAATTCTGGTGGTCCCCTGAAGGACGCCGCGGGCTGGACCGTACGCGTCGTGCCGAACAAGTTTCCGGCGCTTGGCATCGAAGGCAATTTGAACAAGCAGGCCGAGGGCATGTTCGACAAGATGAATGGCGTCGGAGCGCACGAAGTCATTATCGAGACTCCCGACCACAACACCACTCTGGCGATGCTGCCGGCGAAGAGGATCGAAGATGTGCTGTGGGCATTCCGGGATCGGATCCTCGATCTGAAGAAGGATCGGCGCTTCAAATACATTCTGCTTTTCAAGAACCACGGAGAAGCCGCGGGGGCATCGCTTGAGCATTCGCACTCGCAACTGATTGCCTTGCCCATTCTGCCCATTTACGTTGTGGAAGAACTACAGGGCGCCAAGCAGTATTACATCTACAAGGAACGGTGCGTTTTCTGCGACGGCATCCGGCAGGATCTCGAGAGCGGGATTCGCGTGGTAGCCGAGAACGAAGATTTTGTGACGCTGGCGCCGTATGCTCCAAGGTTTCCGTTTGAAACCTGGATTCTGCCCAAGCGGCATGAGTCGGCATTTGAGAATTCGTCGTCGCAGATGTTTGAGAACCTGGCGAAGGCGCTGAAGTTGCTGCTGATGAAAGCCGACCGCGTGCTCGACAATCCTCCCTACAACCTGGTCGTGCACTCTTCTCCGGTGCAGGACCCGACCAACGAGCACTATCACTGGCACATTGAATTCATGCCCAAGTTGACCAAGACCGCCGGATTCGAATGGGGCACTGGCTTCTACATCAATCCCACCCCACCCGAAGAGGCCGCAAAGTTTCTGCGCGAGGCGAGCGTCGAAGACGTGCCCCCGCAGCCAGTGGTGGCGAAGTAGGGCAAACTCCAGCCAACCGTAGACCTGACCGGGTTTTGAGCGCGAATGCCTTGTTAATAACAGTGATCAGTTCCGACCCATCGTGATGATGCAAAAGGAAAGGCCGCCCTGGCATCGGGCGGCGTTTGTTGCGACGTCGCGAGGAAGAGCAGCCAGGCTACTTTCCGCTGCTCATCTTTGACAGTTCCTTGATGGTTGCCTTGTTGTCGTAGACCCCGGCATTCACCACATACGAGGTCCCTTTGGCATTCAAATGATAGGTGAGCTTGCGGGAAGCCTCCTTCTCGCCGGGCTTCGGCCACCAATACTCGTTCCAGAAACCGGAAGGCGAGCCCTTCACTTTCTTGCAGTAGGCTTCAGGGTCGGGGAAGATGCTTTTTCCCGATTTCGCGTCCTTAACCGCCGCGATGTCCTGGCCTATCAGCTCCGGCTTGATGGGGTGAGCCGCCATGATCTTCTTGTCGCAGTCCTGGATGAAGACATAAGTGCCTTTCCACACCCACGGACCACTCCTCTGGTTAAATTGTGACAAGTCACCTGTCTTTGATAGGGCGGCAGCGGCTTCCCTTACCTTGCTGACGACCTCCTCTGGTGTTGCTTTGTCCTGGCCCATCTGCCCAATGGCGACACTGGACGTAGCGACGATAAGGAGAGCCATCGCCAGCGCGCCGAGGACTTTGCTGTTGTACATACACGCCTCCTCTGAGGGTGCCAATTGTGCCCCCTTTCGCCGCGGAACGCAATCTATTTCCCGGATTTCTCTAGCCGCGTCCTTTGTCGTAACAATTCTGGAAGTCATCCCAGTCCTCGGTTGTTGGCGTTAAGTCCCCATACCACTCAGTGACCAGAGTCGGCCATGTCTCAATGAATGAGGTCGCCTTCCAACGGAAGGCCGGCCAATATCAAGTCGGTGTTTCTCCTGGTGTAGTGCAGTTTGAGAGCACTCGGGTAGCGCAGAAAGCGGTCCTGTGGGAAACTTGGCTCATGCCAAAGCGAAATCTTCGGATCGTAAAGCGAGTCAGGAATGTTCCCGTGCGTGGAATTTGCGAGTACTGCAATGCGGAGTTCTCGGGAGACCCCAACATGGGGAACGCGCAATCTGCCATCCAGGAACAGTTCAACGCGCACAAGTGCAAGACGCTGGAAGCCCGTGAGAACGCAACCGAGGTCGTGACAAAGACCGCGAAGAAATGACGGGGGAACTTGACTCGACTGATAAGATGGCTCCATAGCAAACAAAGTGTTGCTGTTGCTCGACTCGTTCTTTGACAACTGAGCGGGGCCATAGCCCCAGTCATTTCGGCAGTAGCTCCAAGTCGAGACTCGGACGTTTTTCCCGTAAATTCCTTATTTTCAATATTTTGTGAAGGAAGTTTGCGTTTCGCGTACGTTTTCCGCACAGCGGAGCCAACCGCTAAGTGACTGATTCCTCAAGGTCCAGATGACAGACCCGGAGCGATCCAATAGATCCTCCGGGGAATCGACGTGCTCCGAAATTCAAGGAAATGCCGGCTAACTCTTTATTCCGGAATATTTTACGTATAAGTTCTTTGTCTGAAATATTTTGCAAGTAATTGCCCCGCTAAGCTATTGATTCTAATAGATCGCATCGGGAGGGGCAGGTGCAGCCAGCCTAGGTTGAATCGCCCTTCCCAATAAAGCGATGGACAAAAACGTGATCGGTCTAGTGATGACGGGCGGAGGCGCCAGAGGCGCCTATCAAGCCGGTGTTCTGAAGCGCGTGGGTGAACTAAAACGGATCGACTCCCACGGCAATCCCTTCCTTTTAATAGGAGGCTCCTCCGCCGGTGCCGTGAACGGCAGTGCGCTCGCCGCCGGTTGCGATGATTTTGCCTCCGCAACCCGTGTTCTCGCCGAGATGTGGGCGGGGCTCAAGCCCTCCGATATTTTCCGTTGCGATTTTGTAACCCAAGCCCAAAACTCACTCACCTGGATAATGGATCTCTCTTTCGGCGGGATCACCGGGGGAGGCCACGCCCGGTCTTTGTTGGATGCGACCCCGCTGCGGCACTTTCTCGGCCGGCATCTCGATTGCGATCGCATCCAGACAAACATCAAGCGCGGCCACCTTAACGCCCTGGCCATCTCGGCGACGAATTTCAACTCCGGAAAGAGTTATCTCTTCATCCAGGGAGCAAAGGGCCATCAGACGTGGCAGCGGGTGCGGTTGGTGACGGTGTCGACAAAAATTACCGTTGACCACATTTGTGCGTCGGCCGCGATCCCAATGATTTTCGAACCCGTGCAACTCGAGATTCCGCGCGGGTCGGCTTTTTTTGGCGATGGCTGCGCTCGCCTGCAGCAGCCTCTCAGCCCGGTCATTCGGCTGGGTGCGGAGAGGGTTTTCGCGATCGGCGTTCGGTGCGGAAATAAAGAGCAGGTGGAAGTCAGTGCCGATGAAACCAGGCCTTCGCTCGCGCAGGTGATGGGAGTTCTGTTTAACGTGATGTTCCTCGACCATCTCGCGACCGATATCGAGCACTTGGAACGATTGAACCACCTGCTTGAGAGTGGTCACATCGTTCAGCCCGACGTGGAAGAAGGCGAGAAGATTCGGCCATTGAAGACGCTGGTCATCACGCCTTCGGTCAATTTATCCGATCTAGCTGGGGAACATCAGAAAGATATGCCTTCGATGATCCGGTACTTTGTTAGTGCCTTGGGACGGGACTCGGATTCCTGTTCGGACCTGATGAGTTACCTGCTCTTTACCTCAAAGTACACGCGTGAACTGGTTGAGATTGGCTATCACGATGCCGAAGAACGAATCGATGAAATCGAAGATTTTCTACAATGGGACAAGGCAGAGAACAAGAAAGTCGAACCCGTTACCGCAAATGGAGCCAAAGGCATGAGGCTGCCTCCGGATTTAGGTGCAAATGGGCCCCGCAACTCCGACAGATTCTTGTGAGCGCGGACGGCCTGCTTCAAGCGAAGCTTGAGTCCCCAATCAAGCGCAACCAAGAAGTGAAAAAGGCGGCCTCGGGCGAAAGCCGATTCGATTCGAAAGCAACTTCGACTCGAAAGATCTCTGCCCGAAGACGCCTTGCCGGAGAACACTCTCTTCTGACGAGTGCGAGTTTGTCGATTAACACGCATCAGCGGATCGAAGACAACAGTTCCGCTTTTGCGCTTCAGAGCACGTGCATCAAGCAGTCGCCGTTACAGGCGCTTTCCTGGTTGCACGAGCGGGACGCTTGGCACGGTGCTCTGTCTTGGCCGCGTGCGCGTGCCCATTTCCCTGCCTCATGACCGCTTCCATCAACGACCTTTGCGCATCCACGTAGCTCTTCACCGTCTCGCGTGCCAGTTCGCCCAGGGGGACGAAGGGCAACGGCTGCATCAGGTCCACAGTCTGGCCCGCGGTTTTCACATAGGCGTTCATCTGCTGCCCAGCTACATCCACAAGTTTCTTTTGCGCATCGATGAAGGACTCTGTGGCCTTGCGCGCAACCTCGGACAGTTCAGTCTTCTTCCCCTTCCTGGCGCCGTTTGCCGGTTTGCCGCTCATGGCGTTGGAAGTCTCTTCGGCGACGACATCGAGGAACTTCTTCTGTGCTTTGACAAAGTTCTCCATGCCTTCGCGGGCCAGGTCCACCGCATGCTCAGGCTGGTAGGCCTTGCGAGACTTGGCCGCTTCCATCCAGAGGTGTTTCTGTTTGCCGGCGATCTTCAGGAACTCCTGCTGCATGTCGATGAATGTGTCCACACTGCGCCGCAGCAGGTCGATGGCGGCATGCCTCCGCGGGCACTCGCCGATCCGTTCCTTGACGCTGGTCGTCAGAATTTCGTTCTGCTGCTTGCCGAGATCGAGCAGCACTCTTTGCCCTTCGAGAAAGTTCTCCATGCCCTCGCCGGCCATTTCGCTGAGAATCGTAGTAGGAGAACGATGAGGATCCGATAGTTGCTCGCGCAGAACGTGCATGACGTTGGCATTCTGCCGCATGGCGAGATCGAGGAGGATCCGCTGCGTGGCAAAGAAGGTCTGCGCGCCCTGCTGCGCCCAACCTGAGAGAACGGAAATCAACGAAGGCTGGTTCGGGTGAGTGGATTCTTGTTTGGTTGCCGCTGCCATATCAATACCTCCAATTGCTGCATTGCAGCATTAGCTAAACTATACAAAGTCAAGGGGCTTGTGTCAAGATGTTCTGGTTCGCTTGTGCATGGCAACATAGGTCTGGACCATGAAGCCTTCCGTAGTCGTCATCAAAAAATATGGGAATCGCCGCTTGTACGACACAGCCGGCAGCCGCTACGTCAACCTCGACGATCTGGCTGCGCTCGTTCGTGAAGGCCAGGAAGTTCGTGTGGTCGACGCCAAGACCGGCCGTGACCTGACACGCGTCACCCTTACGCAGATCATCACCGAGGATGCAAAGGATAAGCCGACCGGACTGCCGCTCGAACTGCTGCGGCAACTGATCATTGCCTCCGACGAGGTGCGGCAGGAATTCCTCATGTGGTATCTGAAATCTGCGTTTGACACCTATGAGAAGGTACAAGATGCGGTGCAGAACCGGTTGAGCGAAGTTCAGTCGGCGATCCTGTCTCCGGTGGACGTGATGAAACGGATCCTGGGCGCGGCGGTTCCATCGTCTGCGCAGGCTTCCGCAGAACCCGAAGTCGATGCTCTGCGCAAGCGCGTGGCGGAACTGGAAGCGCGGCTGGAAGAATCAGCGCCCCCCAAAGCCAAACGCCCGTCTCGTAAGAAGCGCTGAGACTCGTGCTCATGACAGAATCCTCGTTGCCCACATAAGGCCAATTGCCCTGTTTTATACATAGATTCCGCCCGACTCGAAGCGTGGGGAAATCAGTGTTCACCAAAAAGAGCAGAGCGGTATAATCCCGCAGCACGGAAAACGCACACTCCGCGCCCGACGCGGAATTCGACAACGCGGGACAAACTTGCAGCGCAAACAGAAGAGAGCGACAAGACGTCCACCAACCTCCAGCAGGCGCAAGCCGGCTGCTCCGCGTTTTGAGCCGGAAACCAACACCTCCCTGTGGACCGAGGTTCTGTTGGGAGCTGAGATCCTTATTCTGCACGCGGCGCCTGTCTATTACGGTTTCGGTGTGCCGCGCGGCGACGGCTCTGGGGTCGTTATCATTCCCGGTTTTCTCGGCACCGATCTCTACCTTACGGAGCTTCACGCCTGGCTGCGCCGCATCGGATACCAAGCGTATTTTTCCGGGATCGGCTTAAATGCGGAATGCCCGAATCTGCTCATCCAGCGCTGCCTGAACCATACCATTGACAAAGCGCTGGCTGAGACGGGCCGCAAGATTCATTTGATCGGCCATAGCCTGGGAGGAGTGATCGCCCGATCGGTGGCGGGCCAGCGGCCGAACCACGTCGCATCCGTGATTACCCTGGCTTCGCCGATTCGCGGCACGGTCGCGAATCGCGCTGTTTCCCACGCTGTGGAAGCCGTTCGCATTCGGATTCTCGAGGAGCATGGCCGCGGCGTCCTGCCGGATTGCTATACCGGACGCTGCACTTGTAATTTTCTGAATTCGCTGCGGCGCAAGGTTCCCCGCTCGATGGTTGAGACCGCGATCTACACGCGGCACGACGGCGTCGTGGATTGGCGCCATTGTTTGACCAACAATCCTGAAGTGGATGTGGAAGTCCCCAGCACGCACATCGGAATGGCATTCAACCCGACCGTATACTCCGTTGTCGCCGAGCGCTTGGCCCGCGCGCACTCGCGCCTGTAGCTCTAGCCCACCCTCTCGAGGACCGCGCCGTTGGCCGTCTCCAAGCGCTCGGCCGCGGCACCGGGACTCTTTATAGCCAGCGTTGCCGATGCCAGGCTGTTGTTCACCACTTCGAAGCTGCCCGAACAATCGGTCTTCAGATAAGGAAGGCGATGCAGGCTTGGACCACTTCCGTCGATCACAGCCTCGATCTGGAATTCCTCTCGTCCGGCACAACAAAAAGTCCAATGCATGGTTTTGCGGATGTCGCCGGTTTCCCGCAGATCGCGGAAGATATGCTGGAGCCCATCGTGCCAGAGAACGGCTTTGCGAAACACCAAGCCGAATGGCATCTCGTAGACCAAAGCTTCGAGCGTGGTTGTAGGTCGGCCGGCGCGAGGAAAATATGCGTGCGTCCAGGTCCAGAAATTGCGATGCCGGAATCCGCAGTTGTGTCCCTGCACGCCGAACCCGAGAGCGTCTCCAGCAAAGGTGCGGCCGTCGAGCATGATCTCGCCGGAGAAAACCGCGTCGGAATGCGGCGTGCGCGAAAAGCCGATCCAACCCTTGTTGCTCAGCGTCACGTGAAACGCGGAACGGTAGCGGAGATTCCACGAGACTATGTGGCCATCGACGTCCAAAGCCCCCCGGCAGGAGTCTTCTTCGATCTGATTACTGCCAATTCGAAAGTGAAACGGAGCCTGCCCTCGGCTACTGATATCCAATCCCGGCAGCGGAAATCCCTGAATGAAACTGTGCGGCCTTCCGCCCGCCGGGAACCATGTCGCCCACACCTGAACGGGCATTCCCTGCGGGTTTCCGGCGCAGCCGTCGCGACCCGGATTCATCACCAGATAGCGAAACCACCACGCCCCACTGCCGTCTGCCAGGCCCATGCGAAGAAACCAGACTTCATAGCGGCGCCGGACCGACAAGGACGAAAACACTTCATTTAGAGTGGCCAAGGATTTTCGAACTCCGCACAACAAAAGAACTGTCTCACAAAGCTTCTGATCATACGGTGATGCCGGTTACTGCACATCCGGGATGCCCGGGATTATAGTGAAAGCTGAGACTCACCTTTATGCTGGATGCGTCTGCCATCGCCGCGGGCTTTGGCCAGCTCGCCCCCGAGCAATTGCGTGCCATGCTTGAGAATTTCCTTCCCCAAGGCGCCACGGCCGCCGAGAAAGTGGCAGCCATCGAGACTGGGCTGCAAAGCCCGGCGGGCGAATCCCTGCGCGACGCCATGGCGCGATGGATCGTGGATGAAATCGTCCCGGTGGAACGGCTAGTTCCCGAAGCTTATGCCAATTGGCGTCCGCCGGTGCGCGACGCCATGATGTTCGTGGTCGCTCGACTTTCCCCTGCGCGCCTCGCCCCAAAGCTCCTGGAGCAGATTGAACTTCCCGCCGGCACGCCAGCCGAGGTGCGGTTGCTGCGCCTGATCGCAAAGGTCCCAGGGCTGCAGAAGCTCGGCCAGGTTATCGCGCGCAACCAGCATCTGCACCCCGCTCTGCGCAAGGCGCTCGCCCGGCTGGAAAACGGAATTCGCGACGTCAGGCCCGAAGACATTCGCGCGATTATTCAGCGGGAGCTGGGCCAGAAGATCGAGACCTACGCCGTCAAGATCGCACCGGCCATACTTTCGGAGGCCAGCGTCAGCGCGGTCGTGCGCTTCAGTTGGCGAAATCCGGAAACCCGGCGGCGCCAGCGCGGCGTCTTCAAGGTGCTGAAACCGCACATCTCCCAATACTTCGCCGAAGACATGGACTATCTCCAGGGCCTGGCCCAGCACTTCGGAGACCGGCACCACCGGTACGGATTTCCCGCTCACCTTATCCCGGACACCTTCCGGAAGGTCCGGCGCCTGCTCCGGCACGAAGTGAACTTCAGCCGCGAGCAGAAGACACTGATCGAGGCGGGGACTCTTTATCGCTCGATGCGTGGTGTCCGCATACCGCGGCTCATCGAGCCTTTGTGCGCACCGGCCGTTACGGCGCTTACCGAGGAACGCGGGATCAAGGTGACCAGCGCAGCCGCCCGCCTGCCGGCCCCGCGCCGCAGAAAAGTGGCTGAGCAGCTCATCGAGGCACTGATCGCCGTGCCTCTGTTTGCAGCCACGCGAGACGCCGTCTTCCACGGTGATCCTCATGCGGGCAACCTGCTTTACAACAACCGCACGGGCGAACTGGCGATCCTCGACTGGGCGCTGCGGGAACGGCTGGGCCGGGAGGAGCGCCGGCACCTCGCGCTCCTGTTTCTGATGGTCAGCTTGCGCGATCCCGTGGGCACGAGCGCCGCGATCGTTGCGCTCAGTCAGCATCCCATCGGAATGAATTCGCCGCGCGGCCGGATGATTCATCGGACGGTGGCCGAATTTCTGGGCGGGATACCGCCATCAAATCTGCCCAGCGCCGCCGACGCCATGCGCTTGCTGGAGCGGGTTGCGATGAAGGGCGTCAGGTTTCCCGCTTCGCTGATCATGCTGTCGAAAGTGATGTTTACGTTGGAAGGGATTCTTGCGGACATCGTTGGGCCTGATACCGGCATGGGCCTCGCGATCGCGCGTCGCGTCGCGCGGCACTGGCTCGGCAATCGCGCCGCATTCCGTTCGCCGCTCCGGACGCGGGACTGGCTTACGCTGCAGTGCAGTGCATTGCTCTACACCAGCCGTTTATGGGTGCAGTGGGAGCAGGCGATTCTGAACCGTTTTTTGAAACGGTCGAAGGCATCGCCTGCTATTGCGTGAACGTCGGGCGCGCTCTCTACTAAAAACAGAGTTACCCGCGCCGAACCCCGCTACCAAGTAAGACCTTCGCAGTCTACGCCGGTACAGCCTTATGACGCCGAGTCGCACGCGGCCGGCTGTGCTTGGCATGGGCCACGACCTTCTTGGCCGGCTTGACGATGGACCCGATCAGAGCTGTCTCACGGTCGACAAAGTTCCTCACGCCTTCGCTGGTGAGGTTCGCCATCGGTAAAAGGCGAGAAGGCGACATCATGTCCAGCGTTCGACTGGCCACGTCCAGGTTGACGTTCATCTGCTGGCCCATGACGTCGAGCAGTCTTTTCTGCGCTTCGACAAAGGCGTTCCCGGCTTCGCGCGCCAGTTGCGTTAGCTCAGTCTTCTTCGCAGATTTGCCGTTGTGTTCCGGTTTGCCTCGCGTTGCCTTGGCCGTTTCCTCCGCCACCACGTCGAGAAATTTTTTCTGCGCGCGCGTAAAGGTTTCCACGCCCTCGCGCGCAAACTCGACTAACTGCGCCGTGCGCTCACTCTTTTCGCCCTTTGACTCCAACAACTCGAGCGCCTGTTTGTTGGTGGTGGTCAGCAGTTCTTGCTGCATCCCGATGAGCGTATCGAGGCTGCGTTGCACAAGATCTGTCATCGCGACTGCCGGCATAAAGCCGCCAATCCGCTCTTTGACGCCGTTGAGGACAATGTCGTTTTCCTGCTTTGCCAGGTTAAGAAGAGTTCGCTGCGCTTCGACGAGGCTCGATGTTCCCTCGACGGCCAACTCGGTCAGAAGGGACAGAGGCGAGCGCTCGTCGTGGGGCTTGGTGTGGGTTCTCATAAACAGCCTCCTATGCTGCAATGCAGCATAGCTAGAATATAGTGCTTTGCAGGAAGGCCGTCAAGCGCATTTCTTGGTCTGCTGCATCGCGGCAATTTGCGAGTTCGGGGCTAGCGCAAACGGGGCCGCGATTCGTCACAATTCCCTCGTGACCCAGCGCATAGCCTTGCAGGTTCTGACGCGCTACGCTGACTTCACTCCCAGGGACCACGCACGGTCCGTTCCACTCCGGAAAGGATTTGCGATGCGTGTGTGGCGACCTGTGTTTCTTGCCGCCTTCGTTTTCGCAGCGATTTGGGTATTGAGCACCGTGGCTGCCTGTGAATCTGACCAGGCCGCCGCCGAGCGCGTCTTAGGCCCGCAATGGAAACATCTCTCGCAGCGGGCCGGGATGGTGTTTGCCGGCACGGCGCTCAGTGACAGGATACAAACCGCGCGGACGGATCGCGGCGTTCCATCTATCGCCCTGTGCCTCCGCGTTGACCGCGCCATCGCCGGCGTCCAACCCGGCCAGATTTTGAGCATTCACGAATGGACAGGCGCATGGTCGCTCTATCCACCGATCCGCCGAGGCGAGCATGTCCTCCTCTTCTTATATCCGCCCAGCCGCCTCGGCCTGACCAGCCCGGTCGGAGGACCACTGGGGCAGCTTCGGCTGGATGCGGCTGGCCTCAACGTCTTGGAGCATCAGCCAGTTGTTCCAGCCAGCATGCAAGATGCAGTGCGTCCAAATTCGCGGCCGGCTCGTGACTCCGCCCGTGGCACCCGCGTAACGCGCACGCCGGCAACGCTGGATCAACTGGAGCGAGCGATCCGCTCCGCGCGAGGGAGTGAGCGATGAGAACTCGCATCTTGACCACCGCGCTGATCGTTACTCTCGCTCCCGTCGCTCTCCGCGCCGGAGGCCCAGCTTTTATCGCCGGCTCCGGATTCGATCCCGGAGTCGCGGGCCAGCCGATCGTATGGGCGAATGCGTCGGTTCAGTACTACACCGATCAGAACGATCTGAGTCCGATCCTCACCAATGCGCAGGCGGATGCTCTCGTTGGCACTGCGATTACTTCGTGGACGAGTGCGCCCGGCGTCGGCCTCACCGTAACTCAGGCAGGCCATCTCGCCGAGGACGTGACCGGCAGCACCATCCAGGTGACCGATGGCGTGATCGCAGCGCCCGCCGACATTACGCCATCCGCGACAACTACGCCGCTCGGCATTGTCTACGACTATGACGGCACCGTCACCGATGCGCTTCTAGGCCAAGGCGCGGGCGATGTCGACGACTGCTTTACCAACGCCGTCTATGGCGGACCCGACAATTTTGCCGTGAGCGGCAACATCGTCCATGCCCTTGCCGTGATCAACGGAGTCTGTGCTTCCACCAGCGCCCAGCTGCCTGACGTGCAATACCGCCTAGCACGCGTGCTGGCGCGCATTTTCGGCCTGGGGTGGTCGCAAGCAAACATCAACGTCCTGACGCACGACCCGACTCCAACCGGGGACGATTTTCAGGGTTTCCCGGTCATGCACTTTGCCGACCCGATCAGTTGCGTGCCCATCAGCCAGTGCTATCCCAATGCGGCCGTGCCTAAGCTTGACGATGTTACGGCGCTGGCGACGCTGTATCCCGCGTCCGGCGCCAATCCGCAGCCGACCGGCGGACTTTGGGGCGGCGTGTACTTTACCGACGCCTCCGGCAACGCCACGCAAATGATGCAGGGCGTCAACGTCGTGGCGCGCATGATGGTCAACGGGCAACCCTCGCGCCAATATGTAGTGACTTCGGTCTCCGGGTATGCGTTCGTCGGCAACGCCGGCAACATCATCACTGGATATATGGACGCGAGTGGTCTTCGCTTTGATCGCTTTGGCTCAAACGACACCCGGGTCGAAGGAATCTATAACCTGGGCCAGTTAACGATTCCCGCCGGCCAGACCTACGTCGAGTATCAGCTGAGTGTGGAAGCGCTCGATCCAAACTGGTCGACCGGCGTGGGGCCGTATGCGCCCTTGCAGGTCGAGCCATCGGGATCGTTCGCGTCAGTGGTTGTTACGGTCGCCAGCGGCACCAATTCTGAGCGCGACATTCTGATGCTCGGCAGCGAGATTGCCCAAACCCATCCCGGCAGCGGCTCGACATATCAAGATCCCGCGCCCTTGCCGCAAGGCGGTGGCTGGGGTTCGTGGATCTCCGGCTATGGCTCGGCCGATTTCTTCGAGTTCACCGCCCAGGCCAATCGCACGGCCTCCGTCACGGTGACGGCCTTCGACGAATCCGGCAACCCGACCGAATCGAAGCTGCTGCCGGTCATCGGAGTTTGGGAACTGAGCGACCAGAGCGGCAATCCGGCACCGGCGGCTACGCCTTCGGCATTCAACTCGATGACGTTTGGCATGACCCGCCTCGACGTCCAGTTCAACTCCTCGGAGGGCTATCGGGTTGGCATCGCCGATTATCGCGGCGACGGGCGTCCCGACTATTTCTATCAGGCGAGCGTGCTCTACTCGGACACCGTCACGCCCGCACGCCTGAGCGTCGCCGGCGGAGTCACTACGCTTGAAGGAATTGGGTTTCAGTCGGGCATGCAGGTAATCGCCGGCAGCGGTAACGGCGTGGTGCTGACCCAATCGGCAACTGCAATGCAAGTGGCGATGCCATCGGCCCCGCAGGATGGTCTCGCCACGATTCAGGTTACAGATCCGTTGAACGGATCGTTTTCGCAAATGATTGGCGCGCTGACCTACGGCGCGGCTGCTAGCGATCTGCTTCAGATGCTGCAAGGCACCGAGCCCCCGACACCCGTAGGAGCGCAAGCGCCCAATTTGATCCGCGTGCGCGCAACGGCCGTGGACGGAGTGACGCCGGTCAATGGCGCCACCGTCGTGTGGAGTTCGACGAACGGCATCGAATTCTCGGCCTGCGGCGGAGCGTCTGCTTGCTCGGTTCTGACCGATACGGCGGGAGAAGCGTCCACATGGGTAACTCCAACGGCCACAGGCCCCGGCACCATCACCGCAGAACTCGCGCCCACGTCCTACTCGCCCGCCCAGACGCAGCAGACGACGCTGGTCGGAACCGAAACCAGTCTCGACCTGGCCGCCATCGCACCCACGTTCTGGATCGCGAAGGGGGCAACCCTCGCCGTTCTGCTCACCGTCGAAGCGCTCGACTTGGGCGCGCCGCAAGCAAATGTGGCTATCAAATTCACAGTCACCAATGGCGCCGCTTCGCTCTCTTCGAGCACCGCGACCACCAACAGCTCGGGGCTGGCCGGCGTGACTGCGCAAGTCACTAACCTCAGCGCCACCGTGCAAGTGAGCGCTTGCGTTTCCCCCGCTAATAGCCCCTGTCAGACTTTTACCCTATTCGCCGTGCCAGCTTCTTCGTGGAAGCTGGAAGCCGTTAGCGGAACGGCTCAGGTCGTGCCCAACGGCCAGCCCTTCCAGCCGCTCGCGATGCGGGCGACGGACGGCTCATCGGCCGACAATCCTGTCATGGGAGTGAACGTCACCTTTGTGACCACGCTCGAACGAAATCCGCAGGGGCCGGGCGGAGGGCCATCCCCGGGCAGCGACTTCGCGGGCCAGGACGGCATGCCCGTCATCCTCGGGACATCGCAAACGCAAGTAGTCACCGTTCAGGATGGACTCGCTTCGATCGTGCCGACCGTTGGGAGCCTCGGTCCGTGCGATGCGTTCATCGCGGTGACTGCGGGCAGCGCGACTGCGCAGTTTGAGCTGGAGAACATAGATCCGCTGGCCGCGCAGCAGCCGCCGCCCCAGAAAAGCGGTGGCACGCCGCCATCGCGGAGCGTGGTGCGATTTGATGCGGCGGCGGTCTCCGCGCAACCGCTGGGTACGGGGAGCATTCTGTTCGCCGTGCCGCAGGAAATGCCGTCGGCTGACCAGCCGGCGACTGCCTGTTCGGACTCGAGCCAAGAGGCTCCTTGCGAAGCTGCCTCTGATTCTGCGGCAAGCGGCTCTCCCGACGTTGCGCAACCGGGCGCCATAACACCCACGCCGGAAACGCTTCCTCAGGTCCAGTCCGGGCCGCAGTCGGTTTTGCCAGACGGAAAGCCGGCGGCCCAGCTCGTTGTGCCACCGTCTACCACGATCCCCACGAAAGCCCCTGGTGCTTCAAACACTGCAACAAGCGTTCCCGCGGCCCAATCCGCCGCCGCGCTGCTCGACGACAGGAGAAGCTGCCGTTTCGCCGGGGAGGAGTAAGAGATTTCTGAGCAATCGCCGGCGACCGTTATTTGGGTAGAGACGATTCGCGACTTCATTATTTGCCTTGTAGGAGAAACCGCTATGAAACGACTCATTGCTGCACTCATGCTGCTGCCGATACTCCTGGCAATTCCTGCGCTCGCTGCCATCAGCGAGATCCGCAAGGATTTTCTCAACCTGACCTCCTTGCTCCCGGCTACGCCATTTATCTCCGCCCCGGGAGCAACGGGCAGCTATCTCGTATGTGTGTACCTCGACCAACCAGGCTCAGCGAATGAACTGTCGGCAATTCTCCGCTGGACGGACGAGAACAACCTGCCGCAGAGCTTTACATTCTCGGCTCCGGTCGGGCCCGTGAACTTCTGCAATCCTATCCGCAATCATGCCGGGACGGCCGCTACCATCGAAACCGATGGCGCGTATCCGGGGAGCTATGACTTGTTCGTCACTGGTTTCGGTTTCTGGCCGACTGGCACCCAGGCTCAAGGGGGAATTACCCGACCCATTGCCCGCGAGTTCATCGCTCATTTCGACGGCGTTCTTCTCAGGCCCGCCGCCACCGGCGATTATCTGATGGCGCTATGGCCGACCGAGGGAGCGTGGAGTTTGGGGTGGACGGATTCTTTGGGGGCGCAAGCTGTCAATGGGGTCGGGTCGAATAATGGATACGCATTTCCCATTCACGCGCTCGCTGGAACTGACATCACTTTTTCCGGCGGCTGGCCGAACGAACCGGCGTATGTATATGCCCTCCACTTCGGGGCGCCGGCGGCGGGCGCAGGGCCAGTCACCGATTACGAATTGAACCTGCTCAACTACACGAACGTGAAATGGCCGAACTGGGTAAACGTTTTGAACAGTACAAGTCCGGGGATGTATGTGTTTGCGGGGAATATTGCGCGCGTGCCGGGGAGTGGGGGGCCTGCCTACCTTGAGTTCTTCGGCGACAACCTGTTCTTGCAGATACTTGAAGCCGATCCCAGCGGAGCGCCCGGCGTCAACGGCTATGCTCCGCCGCCCATCGGGATCGTAGGCTCGGGATACCGCAACGGAAGCGAAGCTCAGCCATTTACTCTCAACGTCACCACTGCAGTTAATCTCAATGGGACGCGTTTCGGTCCTTCCGGAACCTACAGCGCCGAGGTGGACGTAATTCGCTTCTAGCCGGTCCCTGGTTTCCGATTGGGGGTTCTGATTGGACCGCACTGATGGGAGATCGTTGAGGCAAGAGGGCAGTCTTCGCAGCCGAAATAGCTCCTTTAGGAGGGGGAGACGAAAGAAGATTTTCTATGGGTACAAAAGTGGACAAAAAGGCGCAAGAATTTTGGCGGTTTTTGGGTAGTTTTGTGATATAGCGGGGCACGTCATTTTGAGCTGAATTTCGGGGTGTTGGCCGGCGTTCTCCACTTTTCACCCACGGCTTACGAGGTTGCGGAAAAATGCAGATTCCTCGATCTCCTCACCGTGCAAGCACGGCTACGGAGAACTCGGAATGACAAAAATAAAGGGTTTAACGGCTCGGCTAAACAGGCTGCGGAAAAAGTATATCCGTCCGCTAAAGGCGCCCCCAGGCGCTAAAGCGCGAACCTATATACAGCGACTTAGCGGCACGACCGAGGTCGTGCCCTTCCCTTTTTCCTGCGCTGGCGGCGTTTTTCCGCAGCCTGCAAGGCCGACCCCTTCAATGCAGCACCTGATTCCGAGTTTTTTCGTGACCTCTGAATGCGTGCCCTTCCCAAAGTCACAGTTTGGGCCTACTTCTTCGTCCACTGGTCGACCCAGTCGTTGACCGTCTTCCACCAGAGCTGCGAGTTCTGCGGC
>PLHN01000135.1 GCA_003139975.1 Acidobacteriaceae bacterium | reverse complement strand
GCGCGGTTGTACCAGCTGCGGTCAAACAGCACCATCTCGCCTGCGGCCGGGAGGTGGGCGACGTAGCGCTGAAAATACCACTGCGTTTTTTCTTTCTCGGTAGGGGTGCCGAGAGCGACCACGCGGCAGATGCGGGGGTTCAGCGTATCCGTGATTCGTTTGATGGCGCCGCCTTTGCCGGCGGCGTCGCGGCCCTCGAAGATGACCACGACGCGCAAACCTTTGTGCCGGATCCACTCCTGCAGCTTGACCAACTCGATCTGCAACCGCCGTAACTCTTGCTCGTAGTCTCTGTCGCGATCAAGGCGGATGGACTTGGCAGCGCCCGTCAAGTTACCGGACTTGGCGGTTTGCGTAGCGGTGGCGTCCTTGTTTCCCATCGGGGTGCTCTCCTGCGTTTGATCATCGGCGGACAGGCCGATTTCGTCAATGACGGGCGGCACAACGGCCGCTGCCCTCGGGAGGGGCAACTCTTGCCTATGCCAGTCGGGAAGGGTTTGCCGGTTTCCCAAGTGCGGCAAGAACTACGGGGGTTCTGTTGGCGTGTAAGGCCCGCAGAATGCTTCGCTTGGCTTCGGCTTTGGCAATGGAAGCGAGCGTGCTTAATCCCGAGTGATCTTTCGGAACGTCGCACCCGCGCATGACGGCGGAAGGCGCGTCCATCTTTACGTCGAGGGATACCTATGTCTGTCTCGGGAATTTTCAGCAGCAGCTTGGGCAACAACCAGATCAGCTCACAATACCAGCTAACGAATTCGGAATTTCAGCAGCTCGGCCAGGATCTTGCGACTGGGAATCTGTCTTCCGCACAATCGGACTTTGCAATTTTGCAGCAGGCTTTTATGCAACCGGCGGCGACCGCTTCGGCTTCATCGGCTTCCGCTTCCACCTCAAACCCGCTGGCGCAGGCTTTCCAGCAACTGTCGAGCGACCTCAAGTCGGGGAATCTTACGGCCGCGCAGAAGGACTACTCCACAATCCAGCAGGATATGAAGAGTCCATTCTCCGGCCATCATCACCACCACGTTGGAAGCGGTCTCGATCCCCTCAACATGGTGAATCAGACCAGTCCAGATGTGACCTCGACGCTGGCGCAGTCGAACGCCAGTACCGCGCAGCAGACCTATGCCAGTCTGGCGCAGCAACTCCAGCAGTACGCTCTTGGCGATGCAAGCGGCGCGGCCAGCGCAACCTCGCTGACCAATCCAATCTCGTTCATGGCCTGAGCGCACCGTTCAAACGCTCGTCCGGCGCACCTCCGTCGGAGCGCGCTAGAAGTGAGCCAAAATGACACAGCGCGGGATGTCTCCCCGCGCTGTGTTTCGATCGTGCCGACCGGTTTCAAACGGCGTTATCGCGCCATTTTTGCCGCTTCAATCGCCTCGTGCAGTTCGTGCTCGGCGGCGCGCAGATGTTCTTCGGCCTTCGCGCCGTGACCAGCCATATCGTAGTGGTTGGCAGCGCGTGCGCGATCCATTTCTTTGATGGCTTCCATCGTATGGTTGTGGGCGGCTTCCAGATCGGCCCAGTCGCGAACTTTCTCAGCCAGCGCGGCGCCGGCGGCGAATGCCAAACATACAGACAGAATTGTTGCGATCAAAGTCTTCTTCATAGTTATCCTCTCAAAAGTTTGGAATTTTTCCCGAGACGCTCAGATAACGTATTGTCCCTGAGAGCCAAGTTCCTGTCAAAGGGAAGATGTTCATGGTTGCCTTGGAGGTTGTCATTCGCGATTCCTCCTCTGGAACATCCTAAGGAGCACATCCGTCTGCGCACAGTGCTCGCAAGTTGCACGGTGATTCGTAATGCGACCTACTTTGGCGCGGTGTACGATGATTCGAAAAAACTGTAAGTCGGAACGCTTGGCCAAGCAATGCCTGAACTCCCTGACATCACCGTTTATATCGAAGCGCTGGAGAAACGGATTCTTGGGCAGAGGCTGGAGCAGGTGCGGATCGCCAGTCCATTTCTGTTGCGCACCGCGGCGCCGCCACTTTCGAGTGTGGAAGGCCAGCGAGTGCGGGAGATTCGGCGTCTTGGCAAGCGCATCGCGATTGGACTCGAGAACGACGTTTGGCTCGTGCTGCACCTGATGATCGCGGGACGCCTGCACTGGAAGAAACGGGGTGCCAAGGTGTCACCGCCGCGCGGGCTGGCCGCGTTTGATTTTGCCGATGGAACGCTTCTTGGGACCGAGGCTGGATCGAAGAAGCGCGCCTCGCTGCATGTCGTATCCGGGGAGGCTGGGTTGAGCGCGCTCGATCCTGGGGGGCTGGAAATCCTTACTGCCGATTTGGCGGGGTTCGCAAGGGCTCTGACATCCGCCAACCACACGCTGAAGCGCGCACTTACCGACCCGCGGCTTTTCAGTGGGATCGGCAATGCTTACTCGGATGAAATTCTGTTCGAGGCGCGGTTGTCGCCGCTGGCGCTTACGCAAAAGCTGAAGGCGGAGGAAATTGAGAGGCTGTTCCACGCGGTGCGCGGCACGCTTACGCGGTGGACGGAGCGACTGCGGCAGGAATCGGGCAACAGTTTTCCCGAAAAGGTCACCGCCTTCCGCGAAGGTATGGCAGTGCATGGGCGACATAAGGAACCTTGCCCGCGATGCGGGAGCAAGATTCAGCGAATCCGTTATGCGTCGAATGAGACGAATTACTGCCCTGGTTGCCAGACCGGCGGCAGGCTGCTGGCGGACCGCTCGCTGTCGCGTTTGCTGCGCGAGGACTGGCCTCGAACGCCGGAAGAGTTGGAGATGCTGACGAAGGAAAACCTCGCGAAACGGTGAAGTGGCTACCTTTCATTTTCACTTGGTCCGATCATGGCGGGCCTTGGCAAGCCCGCGAGACACCTAAGGACACTCCGATAAATTGCCGGCAGAGAGCGCAAACCACAGAGTTCACAGGGGTGCACGGAGGACCCCGGGGCCTTGATCGGACCTTTCCCTAAACGGAAATAAGCTCAAGAAATTGAATGAGATGGCCGATCTTATCTGTAAGTGGCTCGCACTACACTTGCGCGCGTACTGGTCTGCCTGCTGCTGACGTCAGGTGGAGTGTGCGCGCAGGAGTACAGTTTTCGTTCTTACGGGAACAGCGAAGGACTTGACAACCTCGCGGTGCGGCAGGTCTACCAGGACCGCGTGGGCTTCATTTGGGTGAGCACGGAAAACGGCATCTTCCGATACGACGGGGATCGTTTTGAGGCTTTTGGAAGGGCGCAGGGAATACCGCCAACCTCGGGCGCCGCTATTGGCGACGCTCCGGACGGATCTTTGCTGGTGGGCGGAAACTTTGGACTCTACGAGTTGCGCGGCAACCGTTTCGAGAAGTTGGCTGTACCTTTCAAGACCGTCAGTTGGGCACAAGGCATCCAGTCCGATGGGAAGGGCCATACTTTTCTCGGCACGGAGTCCGGCCTGATAGAGCTCGATTCCGAACGCGGACATGACGGATTCGCGGTGCACACGTTTGCGCGGGTGCCAGGAACGTCCGGGCCAGGGGCTGACGCCGTTTTACTGGATGGCGATGTGCTTTGGTACGGATGCGGGCAGGAACTCTGCCGCCGAGACGCGAATGGGACTCGAGTTTTTGGGCGAGAGAGCGGACTTCCCGGGCGCGCCCTGCTCGTGATCCGGAAGGATCGTGAGGGCAATCTCTGGGTGCGATCGAGGCTTGTCGGCGTGTTTGAGATGCCAGTGGGGCAAAGCATATTCCGCCGGCCAGATGCACCAATTTCCGGCAGCGCGATGGTTGGGGTTCCCAATGTGGATGGAGACGGGCGGATTCTGCTGCCGTCCCCCGATGGGTTGCTGATTCGAGATGGTAAGCGCTGGCAAAAAATCGATCGTTCCCTCGGGCTGCGTGGAGCAGTGTACGCAGTCTTCGAGGACCGGCAGCACTCTCTTTGGATCGGGTTGGCGGGCCGGGGCCTTGCGCAGTGGCGTGGGTACCGGGAATGGGAGAGCTACTCCACTGCGAGCGGCCTGGCGAGCGATATCGTGTACGAGATTCAAGCCCAGTCCAATGGGAGACTGTGGGTTGGCACCGAAGGAGGACTGCTGCGTGGGGAGCGGGGGCAATCCGGCATCAAGTGGCAGAGGGTCGCCGGATTGGACGGGTTGCCAGTTCATAGCGTTCGGCTAGCTCCCAACGGGGATGTGTGGATCGGCACAGAGGCGCATGGTGCGGCTCACCTCGATATACGTACCGGCATCGTGGAGTGGATTGGCGACGAACAAGGACTGGCGGGCAAGGAAGCGTACACGTTGCGCTTCGATCACCGCAAACGCCTATGGGCGGCAACGGAAGCTGGGCTCTTCGTGGCCACGGCTCCGTATCAGAAGTTTTCACGCATAAGAGAATTGCCGTCGACACGAATTTGGGCGATCGCTGAGGGGAGCGACGGTACCGTCTGGGCTGGGGGCGTGGGCGGGCTTTTCTCGTATGCAGACGGGCACTGGAAGAACTTCACGCACGCCAGCGGCTTGAGCAACCAGGAGGTGCTCTCGCTGGGCGCGGCGGCGAACGGAACGATTTGGATCGGATATCGTTTCGGCGGTGGTATCGACCGCGTCCATCTGCAACCGGGCGGTTTGGCTATCGAGAAAGGCGTGCAGAGAGCCGGCACGGATGGACTGGTGTATTTCCTGGAACTCGACGCAGCGGGGCGTTTGTGGGCGGGCACGGAGCGGGGAGTGGACATGTGGGATGGCGCCCACTGGAGCCATTACGAGATGAGCGACGGCCTGGCGTGGAACGACTGCAACCTGAACGCGTTCGCCGAAGAGCCCGATGGCACAGTCTGGATCGGGACCAGCGGGGGGCTTTCTCGTTTCAAGCCGCGTCCGTGGCCCCCGCCGGACGCGCCGCTCAAGGTGGTTTTCACCAAGCTCGTCATGGGGCGAACGGATGTGTCGGTGCAGAGCAATCCATCCTCCGACATCCATAGCAACTCTCTGATCGCAAGATACTCGGCGCTGAATGTTGCCGGTGAGAATGGGGTTCTGTTTCGCTACCAGCTGGTGGGCTCGAATTCAACCTGGACGGAGACGACGCAAAGAGAACTGCAGTTTGCGGAACTGGCGCCCGGAGCCTATCGGCTGGAGGTGGAGGCGCAAGACGGAGATGGAGTGTGGAGCGGGAACCGGGCAGAGTTCGCCTTCAGAATCCTGACACCATGGTATTCGTCGTGGTGGTTTATCAGCATCTGCATGCTTACCCCAGTGTTGGCCGCCGGCGGTGTGGTGCGATTGCGGATGCTGAGCGCGCAGAGACGAGAGCGTGAACTGCAGCGGCTGAGGCTGGCGCATGACGAGATCAGGAATCTCGCGTTCTTTGACCCGTTGACCGGTCTCCCCAATCGGCGACTTCTATTGGATCGGCTGCAGCAAACTCTGGCCGCTAACACGCGCAGCAAGCATAAGCGTGCGCTGCTGTTCGTCGATCTCGACGACTTCAAGACGTTGAACGACACGCTGGGCCATCACATCGGCGACCTGCTGCTGCAGGAAGTCGCCCGGCGTATTAGCGCCCGCATTCGCGAAACCGACACCGTGGCGCGCTTGGGTGGAGATGAGTTTGTGGTTTTGCTTCAGGACCTGAGCGAAACGGCCGAGGATGCTGCGGCCCAGGCAAAGACCATCGCCGAGAAGATTCTCGCCACGGTCAACCAACCTTACTTGCTCGCTGACCGCGAATGCCGGAGCGGGTCCAGTATCGGCATCACGATATTCGGAGATCCGGGAGACAGCACGAACGAAGTTTTACAACAGGCGGATATCGCCATGTATCAGGCGAAGGCGGCGGGCCGCAACACCATGCGTTTCTTCGCCCCAGCCTTGCAGGCTGCCGTCAATGCCCGGGCTGCGCTGGAGGAAGATCTCCGCCAGGCGATCAAGGGGAATGGTTTTTTGCTCTACTATCAGCCGCAAGTGGAGCGCGGCATGTTGATCGGCGCCGAGGCGCTGATCCGCTGGCGGCATCCGAAGCGCGGTTTTTTGTCTCCTGCCGAATTCATTCCTCTGGCCGAGGAAACCGGGCTGATCTTGCCCTTGGGAAACTGGGTGCTGGAAACGGCTTGCCAACAGATTGCGGCCTGGGCCAAGCGGAAGGAGACGGCCCACATCACGTTGGCGGTAAATATCAGCGCGCGGCAGTTGCTCAATCCGGACTTCGTGGAAACAGTGCTGACGACGCTGAATCGCACCGGCGCCAATCCGCACAACCTCGAGCTGGAACTTACCGAGAGTATGTTCGTGGAGAATGTTGAGGACGTCATCGCCAGAATGAGGGAACTCAAGTCTCGTGGATTGAGGTTCTCTCTGGACGATTTTGGCACTGGCTATTCTTCTCTAGCCTATTTGAGGCGTTTGCCCCTGGATCAATTGAAGATAGACCGGGAGTTTGTGCGGGACATTCTGGTGGATGCCAGCAGCGGGGCCATCGCGCAAGCCATCATCTCCCTGAGCCGTGCCATGGGTTTGTCGGTAATCGCCGAGGGCGTGGAAACGGAAGGGCAGCGGGACTTCCTCGCCGGTCTCGGCTGCTATGCGTTTCAGGGCTTTCTGTTCAGCAGGCCGGTTCCGCTGGAGGAGTTCCAACGGTTGTTGTCGGGCTTGGCCAAGAGAGCGGGCCAATCGCCCAGTTAGTCTGGCCTAGACCACAAAATACTTTGCCGCTGGATGGTGCACGATGATGGCGGAGGTGGACTGCTCGGGTTCGAGCAGGAAGCCGGACGTCAGACACACGCCTACGTTCTTTTCCGGATCGAGCAGCTTGAAGAGCTTGGTTTGATCTTCCAGGTTCGGGCAGGCGGGATAGCCAAAGGAATAGCGCGAGCCTTGATACTTCTGATGGAACAGGTCGCGGATATGCGGTGAATCCTTGCTCGCGATGCCTAGTTCTTCGCGCATTTTCTTGTGGTGGAACTCGGCGAGGGCTTCGGCGGTTTCCACGCTCAGGCCGTGGAGATAGAGATAGCG
>PLHN01000464.1 GCA_003139975.1 Acidobacteriaceae bacterium | reverse complement strand
CGCGACAAGGGCGCTGTTGAGGCCGCCGTCTTCCGCCCCCAAATCGGCTACTACCATTCGCGCGAAGAAGAAGCGGCCGCGCTTATGGAGTCGCTGGGTAACAACCACGGGTTCGTCGACGGCAACAAGCGGATCGCTTTCACCGCCGCCGATGTCTTCCTCCGGATCAACGGCTTCGAACTGGAAGTAGATGGCGAAGCTGGATACGCATTCATTCACGGCTCGATGGATCGGTACGAATTTCGCTTTGCACAAATCCTCGATTGGATCCGTCAACACATCAAGCCCGTTGTTTAGCTCGTCGCCTCCGTTTCCTCAGGTCACCTTCTCCGCCCTCTTGTCCTTATCTTGCCAGCGCAGGTTAAACTGAAGTTCAGAAAGATGCCGCTCGTACGAACAATCTGCATTGCAATCGGTTTGCTTGCTTTGGGCATGCTGACGGCTGCGCCGAGCCTCGCTGGGTCGGATTCGGGAGCGTTGCCGGCTTCGCCAGCTAGCCCGCCCCTTTCTGCCGACCAGGTGGTGGACAATCTCGTGCGCAGGAATCAGGAGCGCGCTAAGGCCCTGCTGCACTCCGAGGCGACGCGGGTGTACCGCCTTGTCTACCGCGGATTCCCGGGGGACCGCGAAGCCGAAATGACCGTCGATGCCATCTACAACAGCCCCGCGTCGAAAGAGTTCAAGGTGGTTTCCGAGAGCGGGTCGAAGTTGATTCGTGATCGTGTGTTCAGGAAGCTCCTGGAAAGCGAGAAAGAGGCAGCCCAACCAGCCATGAGCGCGGCGACGCTGTTGAATCGCGATAACTACAACTTTGAACTGGTGGGATACGAGCCGTCGAAAACCGGCGGACAGTATGTGCTGCAGGTCGTCCCAAAGCAGAAGAGCAAGTATGTTTATCGCGGCAAGGTGTGGGTGGACGGAACCGATTTCGCAGTGACCCGCATTGAAGCCGAACCGGCGCAGAATCCGTCGTTCTGGACCAAGAAGAACGAGATCCATCACGAATACGAGAAGGTCGAGGCTTTCTGGTTGCCGGCGCGGAATGAGTCGGTCAGTTACATTCGGTTGGGAGGACGCGCCACGCTGACGATCGAGTACAAGAACTATCGCGTGACCGATGCTCGCCAAGTGGGCGTGGCGCTGCCGAAGGCTAAGAGTGGCCTGTAGTCCCTCGCGTAGAGTGATTTCTCGCAGAAACGGCGCCGGGCGGCCCCCGTCGCTCCGTGGTTCCTCGCATCTCTTCGGCGCTCCACGTTTGGACTCTGCGCATACGCTACAATACGGCCATGTCGCAAACTGCTTCGGCGATTACCCGCAGCCCCGCGGAGATCGTACAGTCGAGCCCGGTTTCGCAGGCCGCAAACGGGATCTGCTACGCGCGGACGGGCGAGGTGACGATTGCCGAGAACGATCTGGACCGCATGATTGCGGCTGTGCCGGCGTCGATTGCGGCAGCGCTCACGCGCAAGGCCTACTACTTTGTGCCGCTCACGGTGACGCAGGGCGACGACACCGTGATTGCCGACCGCTACGATGTGGTGCTGAGCGACAGCGCGGTTTGCCATCGCAACCTGAATATCGGCGATGCGCAATGCGTGTTCATTTCGACGCGTCTGATGGACGACAAGTTTTCGGTGGCATTCGAGTTCTATATCAACGTGGGACATGCGCTGGTGGAGCGCGCGGGAGTTTCCGCGGCGTTTGCCGAGTTGGCTTGGCAGCAGGTGGAAGCCGGAGTACGTGGCGAGACTTCTCTTGACGCGTGGGAAGCGCGCAAGTTCGCGACAACGCATGGGCCGGACGCGGACAAACATAAGAACGAATATCTGGCGGCGAGTTTCGCCGATGCGATTTCGATTTACCTGCTGGCGATTTATCTGGATGTGGACTATTACGATCTGCGGGAGCGGGATTATCCGCTGCTGGCGCCAGCTCCGATGGCGGAACGGTTGCGGAAGATCGCGGAGATCTTCCCGCCGAATGCGGGATTTGAGTTCAATATTTATTACCGGCGGCGGGGATAGGGCTGGCAGTTCGCGGGCGGGGGCCCCTTCGACTACGCTCAGGGCAGCTCCGCGCCACATCACGGGACGGGCGGGGACGCGCACCTTCGTACCTTGGCTTCGAGAAAGTTTCGGCTTATTCTTGAATTCATCCCACGGGCTCAGGTTTTTATTTGGCAATGATTTCACTTCGTCTCTATGCATTGGTGGTGTGTGCGGGCGGTTTGGCCTTTGGCGGTTACGCGTTGCTGCGGCGTAAACCCAAGACGGCCGAGGAACTGGAGCGCGAGCGCCGGATGTGGCTGAGCACGGTTGGGCGTATTACGGATGGGACCGTGATCGATGTGCAGGAACTTTCCGACCAGGGGCAGCACGATGCGACCATGCTGATTTATCAGTACGACGTGGCGGGCGTTTCGTACGAGGCCTCGCAGGACGTTACCTACCTTCGGCAGTGGATCAATCTGCATTCGTGCCGGCTTGGACTGCCCACTTCAGTGAAGTACGATTCGCGGAATCCGGGAAACTCGATGGTGATATCCGAAGGGTGGATCGGGCTTCGGCAGTAGCGTTCCTTGCGTGCTTCGAGCCTTCTTCTCGCGCGCTGATTCCAGTTTCGCGCTTCGGAAAACCTATTAACCACGGGGTACACGGGGGAACACAGAGGACTCCTCCTCTGAACCGGCTTTCTCTTTAGAACAGGCTTGGCCAAAAGGCCGCGACCACCAGGTAAGCGACTTGTGCGGTGGCCATGCCGATCCAGATGCGCTTGCGGATTTTGGAGCGGCGGATATCGCGGAGCAGGTCGGTAGTGGTGGGATCGGCGGGTAAAGATTTCTCGGGTTCTGCGGGCGCGGGGACTGGTTTGGGAGCTGCGGCGCGTGACACTTCGACCGGTTTCGGCTTATCGGGATAGAAAACCTTTGGACCGTCGACGACCTCCGACCAGAGCGGGAGAAGAATCCACGACTTGGGAATAATGTCAGGAATGGGCTTGGCCGTGAGTTGGATGGAAGGCAGCGACTCCGGAGCGACGCGGTCGGCCAGATTGCGCAACAGCGAGGCCCACCACATGTGACTGAGCTGGTCGGTGATGAGTTCGCCGACATCGACGGGCTGGGATTCAAGTTCGAGAGGCGGCAAGGTTTCGGGCGAAAGGACGTCGCCAATGTTGGTAAAAACGGTGCGAAACCAGGGGAGGCTGAGGCGATCACCGAGCAATAGACCGACGTTGACGGGGCGCGAAGTCAGTTGAAGAGGAGGCAATTTTTCGGGCGCGAAGGTGTCGCTCAGATTGCCGGCCAGGGAGCGCCATAAAGGCTGGCTTAACTGTTCGGGCGGAAGGAGCTCGATCGAGATCGGTGTTGACGCCGGGACTTGGGGGTCGGCATACCAAGCTTCGGCGGAGGTTGAATGGTAAGGCATAAAAAGGACGCGGCCTTCGGTCGGGCGCAAACGGGAACGGCGGACGCCCTACACAGAACGCTGTTTTCATCATAGCTGCGAGGCTGGTGAGCTGTCACGCGGGTTCGCCGCGGAAAGAGTGGCCCCCCGAGGGCGAAAAGAACACACGCCAGCGCCGAAACGAGCGCGATCCGAGTGAGGGTAAGATTCGGGGTTTTCGGCTGGAGCTGCGGCGCAACCCGCGCTTTCAAGGCGCTTCTATCTACCACGCCGGGAATTGGTGGGAAGCGGCAGGAGCAGTTATTGGCTGAACTAAGCCACTTATTTGCTTGCGCTCCAAACTCCTAGCCTCCGAAGCGATTAGTAGTGTAAAATGCGTGCCTTCCCCGGAGCGAACCTTGGCGCGGTTCTCGGACTTGTCTTCAATTCAATTGGTGAGGGAATGTACCGGCTCGAACGACGCCGAAGCGTGGGTGGAGTTCATCCGGCGCTTTCAGCCGGTGATCGCTGCGGCAGTTGGGCAGAAGGCGCGCAGTTTTAACGCGAATTCCCGCGAATTAATCGACGATCTCGTTCAGGACACTTACCTGAAACTGTGCGAAGACAACAGCGCGTTGTTGCGGCGGTTCCAGCCGCGCAGTGATGTTTCGATCTATAGCTTCCTTAAAGTGGTTGCGGGCAATATTGCGCTCGATCACTTCAAATCTGAGATGGCGGACAAGCGCGGAGCCCATCAAACAGAATCGATGGGAGATCTCGAACAGATTGATCCCAGGACGAAGGGCACGGACATTGTCGACGGTATCCACCGCGCTCTGCAACGGGAGCAGATGGAAAAGATCGTGCTGGAAAAGACGAAAGGGAAAGATCAGCGGAGGAATTGCCTGATTTTCCGGCTGCACTACTGGCAAGGATTCACAGCCAGGGAGATCGCAGCTTTGCCTTCCATTGGGCTTTCGACGGAGGGAGTGGAAAGCGTTCTTATGCGGCTTTTGGTTATGATTCGTAGTCATATTAAGTAGATAGGGACTGTTAACCCCGAATGAATGCTTTGGTTTGGCTAATTCGTTCTACAAGAGTGGAGAGATAGTTTGGAGACAGAACCCAACCAGCACCTTGCCCCGCCAGCGCTGACGAAGCTCCTCGAAGAGGCCCGCCAGCGCGGCGATTCGGCGGCCAGTGCGGCGGCGGTGCATCCCCATCTGGCGGTCTGCCCAACGTGCCGGGAGCAGTTTGAAGGTCTGGCAGAACTGGACCTACAGCTGAGAAACATGCAGGCGGGCGGCCCTGCTCCGCAAGAGGCGGATTGCCCGGACGCGGAAGTGTGGAGCGAAATCGCCGGGGGGCTGACCGAGCCGGACCAGACCTTGATGCACATCGAGCATGCCAGCCGCTGTGACCATTGTGGCCCGCTGCTGCGGGCGGCGGTAGGGGAAGTAGCAGACCTGAGTGAGGAGTTGACCGATGCCGAACGCGAGCAGATTGCCGGGCTCGAAAGCGCGCGGCCGGAGTGGCAACTAAGGTTAGCGGAGCGAATCAGCGGACGTTCCATGCGCCCAGGCCCTTCATGGTGGGAGCGCTGGCTGTCGGTCCCAAGGTTCGCGGCTGTGGGAGTGACGGTCGCTTTGTTGGCCGCGGTGGCATGGTGGGCGATGGAGGGCCGCGGAACGCCCGAAGCTGCGGATCAGCTTCTGGCCCGCGCCTATACCGACGAGCGCACGCTTGAATTGAGGATTCCCGGGGCGGCGTATGCCCCGCTGCGGGTGCAGAAGGGGCCGGCGCAATCGTTTGCCGGGCGACCGACAGCGCTGTTGAAGGCAGAAGCGCTGATCGCGGGCCAAATGGCTTCGCATCCGGACGATTGGGCCTGGCTGCAGGCGGCCGGACGCGCTGATTTGCTCGAAGGCAAGTACGATGCGGCGGTTGAGTCGTTGCAGCGTGCGCTTGAACTTCGGCCGGATTTGCCCGAACTGCTGCTCGACTTGGGCACGGCTTATTTTCAGCGGGCACAGTCGGAGGATCGGCAGGAAGACTACGGCGCCGCATTCGAATATCTGAGCAAGGCGCTGACCCTGCAGCCGGAGAACACGACCGCACTGTTCAATCGCGCCATTGTCGCCGAGCACCAGTTCCTTTACCGCCAGGCTCTGGAAGACTGGGAACATTATCTGAAGCTGGACTCAACTTCGCAGTGGGCCGAAGAGGCCCGCAGCCATGCTGACGCCGTGCGGACGAAGCTGAAGGAGCATGAAGACAGCGGAGCGCTGCTGTCGCCCGATCAGGTTGCGAGCGCCAGCGCCGATGCCAAGGCCGATTTAGAGCGACGCGTCGAGCAGTATCTTGACGTTGCGGTCCGATCCTGGCTGCCGCAGGCTTACCCTGAACGCGGCGCGCCCGCCGATGCGCACGCGCAGCAGGCGCTTTTTTTTTTGGCGGAGCTGACAAGCCAGAAGCATAACGACCGCTGGCTCTCCGACCTGCTCAAGGGCTCTTCGGCTGTGGCGTTCCCTCGCGCAGTGGCGGGTTTGGCACGCGCATCGCAGGCTAACTCCTCCGGAGATTACACTGCCGGGCGTGAGCAGGCTGGCATAGCCGCCCAGTTATTCAGCTCTTCGGGCAACAAGGCTGGCGTTCTACGGGCGCAATTCGAACAGGCCTACTCGGAGCAATTGACGCGCCGGACTGAGGAATGCAGGCGGGATGCAAGCACCGCGCTTGCGGAGGCCGAGCGCCTTCCTTATTCGTGGCTCCAGATTCAACTGGGGCTTGAGAAGGGAGACTGCTCCTTCTTGCTGGATGATATCGGCGTCGACTTGCGCTCGGACCGCCGCAGCATGGATCGCGCCCAAGCCGTCGACTACGACGAGCTCTACGTGCGAGCTTTGAGCTTCATCGCGGATGACCAGATTCAAATGGGCGATCTATCCGCGGGCCTGAAGTCCGCGGCCAGCGGTCTGGAACGCTACTGGTCGTCCCGGCTTCCCGCCAGGCGAGGATATAACCTATATGCGGTTCTGGGTTTGGCAACAGAGACCGCGAGCCTGCCAAGCTTTCAGGCGTCAATATGGAGCGAGGCGGCTTCTGTAATTGATTCCAGCAATAATCTGTTGGCGCGTGCCGCGGCGCATAGTTACGCTGCCCGCGCAGCGGCGGCGGCTAATAAGCCTCAGACCGCGGAACTCCAATACGCAGAAGCCACCCGGTTGTTTGCGCTCGCTCCGCAGACCGAAGCGACGACAGACTACGTTCTGGAGAACGAGATCCGGGCCGCTCAACTGGAATCGCGTTCCGGCCAGTTCGACCCTGGGATCGCGCGCCTGACCGGCATTCAGGACCAAATCCGCCCACGTTCGAACAATTACCTGGTACAGATGTTCTATTCCACGCTCGGTGAACTGCAACTGCGTAGCTCTCATGCGGCCCGGGCGGAGCAGGCGTTCCGGCCGGCGCTGGAGTCGGCGGAACAGCGACTGGGCTCGTTGAACACGGAAGCGGAGCGGATCGGTTGGAGCAAAGAATCGGCCCCCGTGTACCTGGGAATGGCCGAGGCCGAGCTTGTGCAAGGCCACGCCCAGGAGTCGCTCGAATATTTCGAGTGGTACCTGGGAGCGGCGGCCCGCTCGGGAGAACGCGGCGCGAGCGGAGTTCGCGCAACCAGCGCGACTCCAGACCCGGCGTGGCTCGCTTCACGTCTGCCGCTGCTTACTGGACAGACTGTGCTTGCCTATGCTGCTTTGCCGGACGGTGTGGCCATATGGGTTTATGACAACCGCGGCGTTAACGCGCAATGGATTCCGCAATCGAATCAGGATTTGCCGGAACTGGCGGCCAGGTTTTATGATCTCGCGGCGGATCCCAAATCGGAAACGACCGCGTTACGGCGAGATTCGCAAAGCCTGTATCGGGCGCTGATCGGGCCCGTGGAGCAACGCCTCGAACCTGGCCGCACGCTCGTGATTGAAGCCGCCGGATGGCCTGCACAAGTGCCTTTTGAAGCGCTTGTTGATTCAGACGGCCATTACTTGATCGAACGGGCCGCCGTTGTGCACTCCCTCGGACAGAGACTGGATGCGTCCCTGCATGAAGGCAAGCCGATTTCAGCCGAACTGCGTGCGCTGATCGTAGGAAGCGCAGCTTCTTCCCAAACGGAAGGACTTGTGCCTCTGCCGGATGTAGCAGCCGAAGCCGACGCGGTTGCCGGGGACTTTCAATCCTCAACGGTTCTTAAGGGATCGAAAGCCACCCTCAGCGCTATTGAGGTCGAATTGCCCACCGCCAGTGTTTTTCATTTCACGGGACACTCGTTGGCGAGAACAAATGGTGCAGCGCTAATGCTGGAGGCAGTTGGCGCGCAAAAGAGCACACCCGTTTTCCTGAACGCTGACCGGTTGCGGCGCCTTGACCTGCGCAACATGCAGTTGGTTGTCCTCTCGACCTGCAATACCGAGTCCGGCAAAGATGGCTCACGCGGTTTCAACAGTATCGCGGCGGCTCTTCAGCGTGCCGGCGTGCCCCACGTGGTCGCCAGCCGGTGGGCTGTCGACTCAGTTGCAGCCCGGGCATTCGTAGAGAGTTTTTATCGCTATGCACTTTCCGGCCAGCCTGTTTCCGAGGCTATTCGCCAAGCCTCGCGTACCATGATGGCCGATCGGCGCACTTCGCACCCTTATTACTGGTCGGCATTTTCGGCTTACGGACGGCCCTGATCCTCAAAACTAAGGAGACCCTAATGCGAACCGAACGCCACTTCACCTGTAATGTGCTCGCCATCGCCTGCGCCGTCCTGGCTACGCTTTTCCTGGTCGCGTGCCAGCAAGGCCAACCGCCAACCTCGAATGCACCGCCCGAGCCGAAGCCTGCCACAACCGATGTCTATGTGATCTTTGAAGGCCCATGGGCGATTGTTCCCGACCCGAAGGATGCAAATAGCGTTCTCGCCCTCGCGCCCAAGACCAAAAGCCACCGTCCGTTGGCTTTGGTGAATGCAAACAAGACGTTGGAAGCCGGAGTGTACGAACTCCAGGTTCCACCACACGGCAACGAAGGCCCCACCTTCGATAAAGGCATTTTTCGGGTTAAAGTCGACCCGCACGCCGTGCAACGCGCCTTGGACAACCGGTCGGAGCGGTATGCTATTCGGCTGCCCAGACCCGAAGCCTACGTGGCCGAGACCCGGTACCGCAGTCGGGTTGGCAGCACCTACCCGCCCGATGCTTCGACCGAAATGGACTATGTCACTTCCATTTCGCTGCGTTACAGCGTTACCAGCAAAACCGGATTTTCTCTGGCGGGCACGCAAGATGCTGGGCCCGAGTTTAGGCCGCTGCTGCTTTCGGTGGATACGCCCACCGTGCGTTTTGAGATTAACCCCGCTGAGGACACCCACGACCCTTGTAACACACATGCCCGAAGAACATTTCACGAATTAGCGCGGCTGTTGGGTTTGACCCTATACGTCGATTTCCCGGAGAGCCCGGGCGACTGTCACAAGAAAGATCCGCAGCTCGCTCAGGCTGAGAAGGCGCAGATGCTCCACGGTCTGCCGACCAGCCGGGGTGGCGGACTGTTCGCCGGAGATTTCACTGCGACGCAGGAAGCAGGTATTGCGGGCGGTGTCCTTGCCACTTACTTTGATTTTGCCGCTCGAAGAGTCACGCAAAACTTAGTGGCGGCGTTTTATTTCTTCCATTCGGGTGCGCAGGCATGCACCGCGCCGATTATTGTGGGAATCACACAACAGTAAGCGGCGCGAGACCGGGACCCGGTGGGGCTGTGGAAGAGTGCTAAAACTTTAGCTTGACGCGGAGCACGCCTTGGGAAACCGGCTGCAAGGTATTACAGCCGAGGGGTGTCTTCTGTGCCATTGGGGTTTTGTGTCTCGCGATACGCCATGCGCACCAGGGTTCTCTCCGAGAACGGCACGTAGAGTAACGCCGCGGTAGCGGCAAAAGCCAGGCCAACACCGATCTGCGGCAGAAGCAGAAACGGTGCAATGGCCCAGAGTTGGTCGAGCGCGAGAACGAAGGGGAAAAGCTTGCGGAAATTGCCGCCCAGCTTTTGGAAATCGAACGCGACCGCTGAGATCAGGTAGAAGCGGAGAGGGATTCCGATTGCCCCGGTAACCAGTACTACCCCTACCAGCAGCGGCGCCTTCCAGCCGGCGAGGAAGCTGGTTGCGATCCGGTCGATGTCGTGCAGATGGGAGAGCGCGGCTAGATAAAAGACAAGAAACATCGCCTGAATCAGCATAAACAGCGCGCGCATGAGTCCGCGATGTGGCGCCGGCACATGCAACTCGGGATGAAGTGCCGGTTCGTGGATGGCGCTTTTGGCGTTCGCGCCGGTTACGTTTGCGGTATGCCTGATCACGTTCTGTCCGATCGAAGACATGGCCGGCGCTGTCGCTGCCGATGGCGCTGCTCCCTGCGATGCGGTTATGCCGTCAACCGGCGCGATGAATCGGTAACCGCGCCGCGCCAGGGTTTCGATGAACCGCGGGCTTGACGCGGAATCGCCCAGGGAGTCGCGAATCTTGTNNGATCGAAATCCACAAACGTGTCAGCCGGCCAGATTTTCTGGCGGAGCTCGTCGCGGGTGACGACCCGGCCAGCGTTGTCAAGCAACATGGCGAGAACCTGAAAAGGCTGCTCTTGCAGCCGGATGCGCTTGCCATTTTTGCGAAGGTCCCCTGCCGCCAAGTCAACTTCAAAGACACTGAATCGAAGGAGCCGGGCCGGGCTCTTGGAGGACGAACCGTTGGATGAAGGCGAGGCCATGGCTTCGCGCCAGTTTACACTGACGATAGCATCGCTCGGCGCGGACGTTCGTTCCTCTGTCTGGAAAAACCTCGGCCTTTTTGCGAAAGTCCGACGATCAGCTTGCCACTTTTGGCGTTCGCCGAGCGGAGCTACAATAACTTTATGGCTGCGCCCGCTCCATCTAACATTGAACCGTCGAAGCCGCCGACCGAAGATAAACACCGTCACCAGCACACTGCCTATGCCGCGGAGGCGAGCGGCCTCCTGGTTATCGCCATTCTTCTGCTCATCCTCGTTGTGATCCGCTACTGGCAATACATTCCATGGAGTGCGCGCTGACAACTGCGCGCTGACGACCGTGCTGAGGAGCGCGCGCTAGCCTTGCCGAGTTTACCGAAGGGAAAACGCGAACCGCTGGTCGTCGTCGTACTTGGCCCGACGGCGAGCGGCAAGACCGCACTGGCGCTCGCGCTCGCGCTCCGATTCGGCGGTGAAATCGTTAACTGCGATTCGGTGGCCATGCACCGCGAGTTCGAGATCGGCACGGCCAAGCCTACACGTGCCGAGCGCGCCGAAATACCGCATCACCTGCTCGACTGGGTCGATCCGCTCGCAGAGGTTACGGCGGGCGAATATGCACGCCAGGCACGGGAAGTGGTGCGGGAGATCGCCGGGCGTGGGCGCTTGCCGATTGTCAGCGGCGGAACTGGACTCTATTTGCGAGCGCTGCTGGAGGGGCTTTTCGTAGGTCCACTGCGATCCGAAGAGTTGCGTGAGCGGCTGCGGCGGCGTGTCGAAGAACGAGGCACCAACTATTTGCACCGCATTCTACGGCGGCTTGATTCTGCGGCTGCCGAGCGCATTCACGCGAACGACGTGGCGAAAGTGATCCGCGCAATCGAAGTGTGCCTTGCCACGAGGCGACCGATGACCGAACTCTGGCAGCAAGGGCGCGAGCCGCTGACCGGCTTCCGCATTTTGCGGTTTGGGCTCAATCCGGAGCGCGAGGATCTCTATGCACGCATCAATGCGCGCGCGGAGAAGATGTTCGCCGAAGGGCTGATCGCGGAAACGGAAACGCTGTTGGCGAAATATGGGGCTGCTGCTCGCCCGCTCTCCTCACTCGGATACAAGCAAGCTCTCCAGTTCTTGCGGGGTGAGGTTGATCGCGAAGCGGCGCTGCGGGCCGCGCAACAGGCGCATCGCAACTATGCCAAGCGGCAGATGACGTGGTTCCGCCGCGAACCGGAAGTGCACTGGCTGGCGGGCTTCGGCAGCGATGCGGCGATCAAGGCTGCAGCGATTGCGGCGGTGGAGATCGATTCTCAGGACCAAGCTAGCGAACCGCACCCCTCGCGGTAGACAAAGAGATCTTTTTGCACGGGCACTCGGGAGGGGAAATCGGAGTGGCTTGTTCCAAACGGGGCGCTAGATTTTTTGCAGCCGTTGCACGTCGTGCACGCCTGGAATTTGGCGGACTCCATCAATGATTCTCTGGAGATGCTTCAGGTCGGCGATTTCGAGGACGACATCGACGTTGGCCTGACCGTTGGAGCTACGGGCTGAGATGTCACGGATATTGGTATGGGTGTCGCTGATCACGGCAGTGATCTGTTTCAACATGCCGAAGCGGTCATCGCAGAGAAGCGTGATTTTCACGGGATAGGAAACTGGCTGGCCTTCTTTATCTCCCGCCCAGAGGACGTCGATCCGGCGTTCGGGTTCGTAGAGAAGATTTGTGACGTTGGGACAGTTCACCGAATGGACGGCAATCCCTTTGCCGCGCGTGACGTAGCCGACGATGGACTCGCCGCGAATGGGATTGCAACATCGCGCCCGGTAGACAAGCAGGTCGCCTTGTCCCTTGACGACGATGGCGTTCGAGTCTCCGCCAAAAACGCGGCGGACCACGCTGGAAATGCCGTGCGCCGATGCGGGGTCGTCGCTTTCGGCGATTGGCTCGGCGCCGGCGGGAGCTAGCTTAGCCAGCACTTGTCGCGCGGAATATTTGCCGTACCCAATGCCGGCCATCAGGTCGTCGGCACGGCCAAGACCATAGTCGCTAGCGGCGTGCTGCAGATCGGCGTCCTTAATATCCTTGAGCGAAATGCGGTACTTACGGGCCTCTTTCTCGATCAGCTTGCGGCCGATTTCGA
>PLHN01000114.1 GCA_003139975.1 Acidobacteriaceae bacterium | reverse complement strand
GGCCACTCATTACTGGGATTGTGGCCGTACTGGTGCTGGCGATCAGTGGGTACATGCTTCGCGACCGGCTTTTCAGTTCATCGCCCAGCACGAGATCTGCTCCTGCGGCGCCCGCGATGTCGCTGGCGATCTTGCCTTTCCGCAATGCATCCGGCGATCAGACTCTGGATTGGCTTGGTCCCAGCCTCGCCGACATGCTGAGCACCGACGTTGGCCAGTCGAAGCAGTTGCGCACAGTCAGTTCGTCCAGCCTGCACCAGATATTCACGGACCTGCGCATATCTCCGACGACGGTGCTCGACCCGTCGACGATTCGCCGCGTCGCGGATTTCAATAATGCCGAACGCGTGGTTTGGGGACAGTACGCGAAGTTTGGCGACCAGATCCGCATTGACGCCACACTGGAGGACATGAAAACGGGCAGTACGATCCCACTGAAAATCGATGTGCCGAGCGAGAAAGAGATTCCCAAGGCGATCGATGGCTTGGCCGAATCCATCCGCCAGAAACTCGCGCTCCCGGAAGATGTAGTGAAGCAGCTGAAAGCCAGCTCTTTTCAACCCACGTCGCCGTCGCTGGTTGCGCTGCGCGCGTACAACCAGGGCATTGGATTCCAGCGAGATGGGAAGAATCTGGAAGCGCAAAGGGAACTTGAGGCAGCGACCAAGGAAGATCCCAACTTCGCGCTGGCATTTTCCAAGCTGGCGCAGGTCTACAGCAGTTTGGGCTACGACAACCAAGCGGAGCAATCCGCCAAGAAAGCCGTGGTTTTGAGCCCCGACTTGCCGGATGCTGAGAAGTATTTGATTTCTGCCATCGAATTGCAGGTGGTGAAGAATTATCCCGAGGCCATCAAGGCGTATCAGAGTCTGGAGAAGGTTTCGCCGGACAACTCGGATGTGAAATCGGCGCTCGCCAGCCTTTATGTGGATTCCGGAGATCTCGCCAAAGCGCGCGAGTATTACCAGCAAATTCTGGCTTCCAATCCTAAGGACGTGGAGGCAACGGTTAACCTGGGCCGCATCGAGGTCAAAAGCGGCAATCCGCAAGGTAGTTTCGATGCCTTGAACCGTGCCTACAGCCTCGCAGTGCAAATGGATAATCAGGAACAGAAAGCCACCAGCCTGCACACCATGGCCGTGGCGTACAGGATGGAGAGCAAACCCCAGGAAGTTTTGCGCAGCGAACAGGAGGCGCTCGCGATCTGGCGTAAGCTTGGCCAGAAACGGGGTCTGGCATTCAGTTTGAACGAAATAGCCAGGGCGCAGGCTTCGCTCGGCATGGCCAAAGACGCTCTTTCCAATTTCCAGGAGGCCCTCCAGATTCGCCGTGACATCGGCGACCGGCGCGGGTTGGGTGACACCCTCATCGACCTGGGAAATTTCCACGAGTACCGCAGCGACTATGATGCAGCGCTCAAGATGTACAAGGAAGCCCTTGACCTGGAACGCGATCTCGGCAACGAGAGCTTGCAGGCCATCTGTTTGAACAACATTGGAACCGTGTATTCGGAAAAGGGCCAGTTCGAGGATTCTCTTACCTATTACCAGCAAGCGCTTCAGCTTCGTGAAAAGTCGAAGGTTCCTCAGGACATCGTCGAAGCCGTCCACAATCTGGCCGAAACTTATCTCGATATGGGCCAATACGAACAGGCGACTTCGTACTACTTGCGCGCCTTGGATTTGCGGCGCAGCATGAACGACCCGCGTGGCGCAGCCGTCGAGTCTTACGGTTTGGGCACCCTGTTTATCTATCAGGGGCGTTTCGGCGCGGCCATTAATTCCGAGCAGGAAGCCCTCAAGATCTTCCGTGACATCCAGGACAAGACCTACTGGACACCCCAAGTGCTGGGGGAGGCTGCGGAAGCGCTGATTCTGGCGGGGCGCGGAGACGAGGCGAAGGCTTATCTTGAAGAAGCACTGCGCCTTTCGCGCGACCTGAAAAGTGACAGCATGGTAGCCAGCACCTTGGGATTTCAGGGCGATGCGTTTTTCTATCGCGGAGACCTGAAATCCGCTTTCGCCTCCTATACAGAAGCGCTTCAGGCTGCCACACGCAGCAAAGAAGCCGACAAGGTTCTGATCGCAAAAGCGAACGTGGCTCGTGTCCAGGTTCAGGAAAAGCAAACGCAACAAGCCATTGCCAGCCTTCGGCAGTTGATTCAGAAGGCGGACGAACTTGGGTTCAAGTACGCTTCCGTTGAAGGCTCGATGCTGATGGCGGAGGCCATGATGCAGAACCGCGACCGATCCCAGGCTCGCCAGGAATTGGAACGGGCCCTGCAACTCTCAGACAAGCTGGGAATGCAACCTCTAAGTGCGAGAGGGCATTATCTGTTGGCCACAATTCAGCGAGACTCCGGGGGCCGTAGTGACGCTCAGGATAATTATCGCGAGGCGCTCCGCTTGCTGGAGGCGATGAAAAAGGACCCGGGCGCAGAGAAGTTGCTGCAGCGCTCGGACTTCAAGGCCATCTACGACGACTCGACGCGCGAGACCCAAGCTGCCAAAGGCTAGCCTTCAATCGGAAGGGTTCGTGGGCAAAAAAGGGGCGCTGCTTTGCAGCGCCCCTCGGTCATTGACTCCGCTGTTTCCCGCGAAGTCTACTGCCTAGCTCATTTGACTTTGTACAGCACCAAATCCAGGTTCTGGTTGCCCCCCGAGTCGATGGCCGTTACCAGGAACGTGTGCAGTCCCTTGGTTGAAGTATCGACGGTGCCAGTACACGACAGGCCGCTGCTGGTTTGCGTACAGGAGGTCTGCACTCCCGACGACTGCGTGCAGCTGGCCGCGGTCAGATACGGACCCGTCGGGCTGCTCGTGGGCTGCGATGTTGCCGGATTGTTGCAGCTATAAGTCGCTGCGACGATCTGGCCCTTGGTATAGGTCGTCGACTTAGGAGACGTGATCTTGATCCCCGGCCAGATTTCGCCGGGCGTGTCGTAAGTAGGGACCCAGCAGGAAGCCGTGCCGCCGCTTCCTCCCACGGTTTTGCCGTTAGGATCGCCCGTTATCGAGAAACCCGAAATCTGGTTGCTCTGAAACAGAGGACCGCTCGAGGGTGGCGTGCACGGAGATGTGGGGTTCCCGCCCTCTCCCTTGAGCCAACCCGGGAATGGGTTTAAGGGGCCGATAATCCCCGGATAGACGAAGAAGGGGTTGTCAGAAGGTAGGTAGCTGAACACGGTACCTAGCGTCGCAAAGAAATTCTGCTGGGCGATCGAGCCGCACGTTCCACCCGGAGCGTCCGGGCAGGTAACGGCGAACATCACGGCCGCATCCAGGCCGGTATTCTCGGCGTTCTGGTAAACAAAGCAGCGGGCTGGCCAGAAGTTCTTTTGCACGAGTGCGTCGCAAGCCGCTGGGGTCATCAATATCGGCTGGACCTCAACCACCGGGTTAGCATACGGGGTCGTCAGCTGCGCTGTGTAGGAGTAGACGTTATTTCCCGAGGCATTCGGGAACGAGAGTGTAGCCGGCGAAGTTGTCGTAACCACGACGGTTTGAGCCTGTGGCGTGAATGTCCAGCTTAGAATGTCCTGGTTGTCATCTCCACCACCAGTTGCCGCCGTGAATCCAACCCAGGCGTTGGTATTACTGTTGGCTAATCCCAGGGTAGTTAAATCGAAAACGACGCCACCGGGAAACAAGTCAACGTTATCCAGGATTACATCCAGCAGTTTGGTACTGGGGCCCGAGTAGTTGATGGTCACGGTATGAACGTTGCCGTCGGCGATGATAATCGGATTGGCCAGCTGGGTGAGATCGTTAATGGCAATCCTGCAGCCCGGGTCGACGCTGTTCGCTCCAGTGCCTGCGCAATTCTGAATGGTGACATCGCTGGCGCTCGGATCGATGCCGCCGTTCAGGTAGCTATTGAACTCCACGGCCAGACTGTTCACAATGCCGCCGGTCGAGGGCGTGCAGCCGATAAGAGTGTCGTCACCAAAGCCGATGCCGCAACCGTCAGGGCCTAATGCAGTCGTGCCCGCCGGCGAGTTTTGAATCAGGAACGCAATTCCATCGGCGTTGCCGGACCCGCCTTCGGAAGTGCCGCTCAGCTGAAATGTGAACGTGCTGGAAAAAGCGCCCGCGACAGGCTGCTGAGTGGTATACCAGGCAGAACTCGCCCAAAAGTACTGGTTTGGAGTTAACCGTAACACGGTTCCGGATTCTGAGACTGCCGGGTAGAAGCCCGGGTACCCGGTGCCCGCGCCGTTGTTGTTCAGCGCGAGGCAGTTTTGGTTCGAGCTGAAATCTGGAAGATAGTTGGGTGACGTGGGGCAGCTCTGAGCCCAAGCCCCGGTGCTCCCAGCAACCACCACCAAGGCCGCGATCGCGGCCACCATGATCAGTTTCGTGATTCCTATTTTCATACGCCCCCCCAGTTATTCGCCGTTCCGGCTGTTGCGCCGTCAATTTAGATTAGAGTGAAATTCACCGGATGAACTTGGAGTGAGCGAACATCCCCATCGGCGCAGAACAGCACCGCTTCGTCATGCTCACCCTTGCTGCACAAGTCTGCTATTGAATGGCACGCCTGTCAACTGAATTAAGGCTGAAGAAAAAGGCATGGGACGCGGTGAAAGTTTGTGCACTTCCAATGCATTCGCTTGCGCTCGAGCCTTGTGCTCTCACTACGGGTCAGTTCTCGTCCCGTGACGCCGAACCCTCATTTGCCTGCTTCAATTGATCGTTCAGTGAGCGCAGCCGCGTCGTTCTAAGCCGGGTCCATTCGTCCATGCGCATTTTCGCCGCTCGATAAGCTTCCTCGAATACGGCGATGGCCTGCGATGGTACCGTTCGATCTCCACTCTCGACCACTCGCAGTGCGCTGCCAATGCCGCTGCTCGCAAGCTCGAGCCCCATGCCTTCGCCCGAGCGTGCCCCGTTACCGGTGAGAATCGTCTTAATCGCATTCTCGATTTCAGTGATTGCCGTCCTAATGTCCGTCTGTTGCGTGCTTGGCTTTTGTCCAACCGCAGTGAGTCGTGCTCTTACCGAGCGAATTTCCGCCAGCGTTTGCCGAATAGCTATCGCTTCCGCGAACATCTGTCGGCCAAGTTTGTATTGCTGCTCCAATTCTGCTGGGGTCGCCGTCGAGCGAGGGTCCATGGCCACCTTGAGTGGTTGCGCCATGCTGACCCCATCCACCGTAAGTTGGACCTCGTAGATTCCAGGAATCACGCGCGGTGCGCGCGGTGCGCCATATTCCTCGTCGTCACTAGGCTGCTCCGGGTTGCTGCTAAGAGGGCCCCAAGATAGGTCCCAAACGAACCGGTGCATCCCCCGTGTTGTCTCAAGAATCTGCGGTTTTGGAAACCACCCTTTCGCGATGGCAACGGGCGCACGCCTGCCATCTCTTCGTGAGCTCGACGAGAAGGCATAAACAACCTTTCCCTCCGAATCGAGGATTTCGAAGGTCACCCGTTCTGCCGCGCTCTTCAAGTAGTAGTCGATCGCTGCGCCGTTCGGAGGATTCTCAGCCGCAGGTTCTTCCGGCGGAAGCGGACTTCCCAGGAACCGATCGTTGTCAACGCGCACCGCGGCAGCCGGGGAGTAGAGCCATGCTTTGGCAGCCCGCATCGCACCGTTGACCTGCCGCAATGATGAGATGTCATCAAGAATCCAAAATGAACGTCCATGCGTGGCAATCACAAGGTCATCGCCATGGACAGCTATGTCCTGCACCGAGGTCGCGGGCAGATCCAACTGCAGCGATTGCCAGTGGTCGCCATCATCAAAGGAAACGTAGATTCCGAGTTCGGTTCCGGCAAATAGCAAGTTCTTATCCTGCGGATCTTGCCGGACGGCACGCAGGAATGATGGCGCACCAATTCCGTCCGTGATACGTTGCCAACTCGCACCATAGTCGCGAGTGCGGTAAAGATATGGTTGCTGGTCATCCAAACGATGCCGGTCGACCGCCGCATAGGCCTCCGCGGGGTCAAAATGTGAGGCCTCGATCAGCGATATCTTGCTCCAGTCGGGCAGTCCCTTGGGCGTGACGTCCTTCCACGTTTTTCCTCCATCTCGTGTCACGTGGATCAGCCCGGTGTCGCTACCCGCCCAAATGAGATCGCCATTCAGGTTTGAGGGTGCAATGGTGAATACAACGCCGTATCCTCGTTGCTTTGAGTTCTCAACCGTCGCTGGCCCCTCTGCCTGTTTCTCTTGCGCCGGTGGGGCCTCGCCGGTCAAATCAGGGCTGAGCGTTTCCCAATGCAGACCGCCATCAGTGGTCTTCATTACGAACTGCGAGCCGAGGTAAAGCGTCTTCTTGTCGAACGGCGAGAACACCAGCACAGGCGTCCACGGATCGCGATACTTGCGCTCGTTGATTTCTGTATTCCAGGTTGTAACCGGCCACGGAGTAATGTCCTGGCTGAATGAGGTACGCAAATCAAAGCGGCCCACCGATCCGTATGTGCCAGTGATGTAGATAATGTTCGGATCGTTCGGGTCAGGTGCGATATATCCGCTCTCGCTTCCACCCGGCGAACACCAGTCGCGTGCGGTGATCTGCCCGTGATCCGTGCGGCTCGGCACCGCGATCGCGCCGCTATCCTGCTGCGTGCCGTAAACGGCATAAGGAAATTTATTGTCAGTGATCACGTGGTAAAGCTGAGCCGTCGGCTGGTTGTACCACGAACTCCACGTTTTGCCGTAGTCCACGCTAATGGTGGTGCCCTGATCCGTCCCAAGAATCATGCGCGTCGAATCCGCAGGATCGACCCAGATCTGGTGGTAGTCGTCTCCACCGGGCGCGCCACGAACAATGGCAATTGTTTTGCCGCCGTCCTCAGAAAGGTACAGCGCAACATTCGGAATGTAGATCACATCGTTGTTCTTGGGGTCGATGGTGATGTTGCCGAAGTACCACGAGCGGCTGGTGAGGCGGGAATCGGAACTTACCAGCGCCCAGGAATCGCCGCCATCGTCGGAGCGATAAAGACCTGCTCCGCCAGCTTTCTTGGCATCAATCAGTGCGTAGACTCGCTTTCCGTTCGCAGAAACAGCCACTCCTGCGCGCTCCCAATCGCCGTCCGGCAACCCCGTTCCCGTCAGATGTGACCAGGACTGCCCGCTGTCGGAAGAGCGATAAAGCCCGCTACCCGGGCCGCCGAGCGGAGCATACGTGCTCCAGGGTGGGCGGCGGGCGTGCCACATCGTGGCGAAAAGAAGCTTGGAATTCTCTCTGGCGATCGCCAAATCCGCCGCACCAATGTCCGGCCCCTGATCCAGAATTTTCGTCCAGTGCGCGCCACCGTCGGTCGTTTTAAACACGCCGCGTTCGGCATTGGGCCCATATGCATGGCCAAGCGCGGCGACATAAGCGACATTCGCGTCATGAGCATCGACGACAATGCGGCTGATCTGCCGTGACTCGCGCAAGCCGACATTACTCCAGGTTTGTCCGCCGTCGGTTGATTTGTAGATTCCATCCCCGGAGGACAAATCCGAACGAATGTCCGCCTCACCAGTACCGGCGTAAATGATTTTCGAATCCGAAGGCGCTACGGCAATTGCGCCGATGGAAGCGACATGTTGGCCGTCAAAAATTGGCTTCCAAACCATCCCCGCGTCCGTGCTCTGCCAAATGCCGCCGTCAACCGCGCCAAAGTAAAATGTAGTTGGATTTCCGGGAACGCCGGTAACGGCCACCGCGCGCCCACCGCGAAAGGGGCCGATCAAACGCCATTTGAGGCCCGAATAGAGTTCCGGCGGAACCGCCTGCGCGGCCGCTGAGAGCAGGCTCAGTAGAAAAAACGCAAGAACGAGATAGTGCCGTAACCGGCTACCTGAGTTGTTCAATTAGCAATCCCCGCAGCAAAGGATGTTCGCCTAGTGTAGCGGAAGCTTAGCCCCCGGGAGCGCCTGCGTAGATTGACCGTTGGAACGCAAAAAAGTCAGAATCGGTTCTCTGCCGCCCCACGGCGGCCTGGAGAAACCAGCCGCCCGAGCACTTCGACCCGAGTTTGCCCTTGATCGGGCAAATGGCAGGAGAAAGACCGAGTTAGCTGGGAATTTGAGGGTGGAAAATGGTGGCCAGGGACGGAGTTGAACCGCCGACGCCAGCCTTTTCAGAGGTTCGATATTAAGGTATTTCAACGACTTACAACCGCACGTGAGACCGCTAAGTGCTTGTAAGTTCGTTCAAGATACGGTGACTGCGGACTGAATTGCGGACTAGCGCGTTATTTCCTTCGTCCCTCCAACTGGCATTGCAGGTATGCCTTTCTCCCGTGCTTCTTCCTGTTCTGCTTCTTTGTCCAGTTTGCTGCCAATGAGCGCTTTGAGTTGTGCGGTTGTTTGCAAACCGTTCTTAATTTGCTGCAACGTGTAACTGCTTTTGAGTTTGCCAACTTCAAGCTCGGCGTTGTTTACAGGAATTGCAATCTCGTTGAGCAGCGTTGTCTGAATCTGCTTCAACTTATTCGTCAGCGCCTCTTGCCATGTGTCTGTCATGCTCCCTATGGTACGCGCCTTTCGCATCCCGTGCCCCTCAGTGGCGTAGTCTACAGGCCCGTTGACCGTTTCCATCACCCGCGCATCCGGGAACGCTGTAACGCTCAATTCAGGGTGTACATTATACGGCCCGAATGATGCCGATTTGCTCTGGCTGCATCCCGTCAATCACTGCTCCTGAACTTCCGCCGCGCTACAATCTTGTGTAATGCCAAAAGCTCGGAACGGAGGCGCAGCTAAACCAGCGGGAAAGCCCTCCGCGCTTGTGGACACCCGCGTCATCTTCTGCGGGGACAACCTTGTGCAGTTGAAGAAACTGCCCGATGCCTGCGTTGATCTGGTTTACATTGATCCGCCGTTCAACTCCAATCGGAACTATGAAGTGTTCTGGGGCGAAACGAAGGAGATGCGTGCATTCGAGGATAGGCACGAATCCACGCAAGCCTACATAGAGTTCATGCGCCCGCGCTGCGTTGAACTGGCGCGAGTTCTCAAGAAAACGGGTAGCTTCTACTATCACTGCGACTGGCATGCAAACCACTACGTCAAGGTGATGCTCGACCAGATTCTCGGAGAAAACAACTTTGTAAACGAGATCATCTGGAAACGGCAGTCTTCGCACAATGATGCCAAGCAAGGCTCGAAACACCTTGGCCGAGTCCATGACACGCTCTTTCTCTACAGCGGAGGCGAGGACTACTTTTTCAAGCACCTGTACCGGCCTTACGACCCTGAGTACATGGAGCAGTTCTACCGCTACACCGAGCCTGAGACGGGGAGAAAGTACCGTCTTGGTGATCTGACCGCCCCCGGAGGCGCGTCACCGTCCAAGGGCAATCCGCATTACGAGTTCCTTGGCGTCACGCGATACTGGCGTTACTCAGAAGAGAACATGCAGGAGCTTTACAAGCAGGGGCGCATTATCCAAACGAAGCCGGGGACAGTCCCCGCATACAAGCGATACCTTGACGAAGGTAAGGGAGTTCCGCTCGGTTCCGTTTGGGATGACATCGGTCCTGTACAGGGAGCAGCCGGGGAACGTCTTGGCTACCCGACTCAGAAACCACTCAAGCTGCTGGAAAGGATTGTAGAGATTTCCTCAGAGCCGAATGACATCGTGCTTGACGCCTTCTGCGGATGCGGGACGGCGCTAGTCGCAGCGCAGAATCTAGGACGGCAGTGGATTGGGATAGACCTCTCCCCGACTTCATGCCGCGTGATGGCAAAGCGACTGCGAGATATTTGCAAACTTCCCGAAGACGAAAAACTGTGGCGGGCAGGACGCGGGTTTGTGGTTCGTGACCTGCCTTGGACGGAAAAACAACTGCGAGAGATTCCGCCATTCGAGTTTGAGAACTGGGCAGTCATCGCACTGGGCGGAATCCCGAATAAAACCCAAGTCGGGGACATGGGCATTGACGGGCGAATCTATCCGGTAGGAGCCGCACCAACCGCCAGCGACAAGCACACAGCGGAACTCGACTTCATGGACGATTGGTATCCGATCCAAGTGAAGCAGATGGATAAGGTAGGACGCCCGGACATCGACAAGTTTGAGGCTGCGATGATGCGGACGCGACGGAAAAAGGGTTTCTTTGTGGGCTTCGACTTCTCACGCGATGCGCTGACGGAGATAGACGCATTCTTTCGCCGTGAGCACATCGTTGTAATCCCGCTCACCGTCCGCGAGATTCTAGACGAGCACATCGCACAAAAGTTGGCTTGACGTTCGCTTCACCCCAGACACCCCGCAGGACACACCGGCGGGACACTCCACCACACGCAGGACACTGTGAGTCAGATGATACGTCCTGAATACTCTTGCACACTTTGGCTTGCAGAGGTTTCCCACTTTCCTAGGCACATCGCTCGCCAATTCCCACGCAAAACCACGTCTACACCGTTGCCGTCGATGCCTTGCTGCGCTTAACCAGCAACGCAGGGCTGACCCGCAGATCGTGAGCAATGGCCCGTAGCGACTCGCCGTTGGCCCTGCGTTCGCTCACTGCGACCATGTCAACCACTGCCGACCTTCTGCCTAGGCGAATGCCCTTCGCCTTAGCGTTCTGCATCCCTGCCCGTACTCTCTCTCGAATCAGATTGCGCTCGAACTCCGCCATCGCTCCCACAATCTGAAACATCAGTCTGCCAGACGGTGTGCTTAGATCGAATCCGTCCTTCAAACTGACGAACGTCACCCCCAGTGCTTCCAAGTCTGCCAGGGCAGTAACCAGATGCTTGAGTGACCGCCCGAATCTGTCGAGACGCCAGACCACGATGCAGTCGAAGGTGCGTTGCTTCGCATCGCTCATGAGCCTGTTAAGCTGTGGCCGTGATTCTTTTGCACCGCTAATGCCCTTGTCTACGTATTCCTGTGTGACCTCGAATCCCCTGCGGTGACAGTATTCGCGCAGTTCCCTGAGTTGTAAGTCAACGTCCTGCCCCTTATCCAGCGTTGATACTCGCCCATACAGTGCCACTTTCATGTGACTAACCTCCTAGTTAGTGCGTTCACTAATGAACTCTATTGTGCACGTGAAATGCCAGCGCTCTTGCTCGTTTGTTTGCAACGCGCAATCCCATGTAGGGATGCACCTTTTATGAACACTTGTAGAAGTGAGGTGCATAATCTACGTTGCTACATATTTGTGCTTGCCTCTGAGTGCAGTCACAAAGGCTAAACCAGCGGTGAACGCAGAGTTATTCAAACCGCGTTGCAATGCATGGAGTTAGTCAGCGAGAATGGTACAGGGCATTGTAAGTGCGGGAAGCAAGGGGTTTACCAGAGGTAAAGGATGGTAGGGCAGGGCAGCGCTTTAAGAGCCGGGGCCGGTTGGTCACAAATTCTTAGCCCTGCCTTGCGTGTCTACAGCCTACACTTAGGTGCGACTTACCGCAGCGTGTCTACAGTCTACAGTTGCGCAATGTACGCCTGACCGTGGGTTATACACTTCCTAGTCCTAGGGTGAATCCTAGCCTAGTCCTAGGCCCGCGCAGGCGCTATGGTGCCGATTCGTTCCGCTTCGGGAAGGCAGCGTGCACTAGTGGCATCTAGACCCCCCTCGGTTCACCGGTATAATCGCGGTATGAACGAAGAAAAAACGCTGGCACAAGTGATGGACCCATTGATCGCCAAGAAGTACGAACGAGAGGCGCGGGAGCGCTGGGAAACCCGAGTACAGATGGAATTTCGAGCGAACATAAACGTGTTCCCAAGCACCGCACAGGCCGCCCAGCACAAGCCGGGTGAGCAGGAGGCCAATCTAGACGAGCAGCTAGACGCGATAAACGAGCTAATCAGCTTGCTTGACCGTGCGGACCCGAAGAATGCGCGACTGCTTCGCCTGCTCGACCGTGCTGACTCAATTAACGAACGGCTGTGCCTGATTGTACGGGAGGCCGAAGGCGAGGTAGGACTACTCGCAAAGAAGTTGCTCAGGGACTATGCAAAGCTGCACTGAATGACCGAAAGTCATGATATTTATTTCTCCTAGCGCTACAATTGGTTAGGAGTGAATACCTGTGGACAGTGTGGAATAGGCCTTGAAATTGCTTGCAAGCTGTGGTATACTGGAGTTAGATACTTAGATTGCGTGCTCATCCCTGAGCACCCCGCAGTAAATCCACCCAAAGGAACCCAATCATGGAACGCAAAACAACGCGGCAGGCGCAGACGTGCGCCCCGCCGCTAACCCCCGATTTTATGAGCGCAGCCGAGCAGCACTCAGACGTTACTTTATTCGATCTGTTCCGCAAGGAGCGCGAACGCGCTGACAAACTTCAGAAGCAGTTGGATGCCTTGCAAGGCAGATTCGACAGATACCGCGCCATCGGAGCAATTCGCAGCCTTGCTTCAAGGTTGATAAAAGCAGGCAAGGAGCAACGATGACCACGGACGAACTTTGGCGGCAGATGGACGCCTTGCAGTTCAAGGTCACCGAGTTAACTGCAAAGGTTGAGCAGCTCGCAGCGGAACTGCGCGAATTGAAAGTAGAAAGGGAGAAACACAGCAATGGAATTTGACAGAGAAAAAGACAGCGCACTGCGCAACGCATTCGCGCAGCTAGGCGTTAGGGTAGCACCGGAAGCAAAGACTTCCGAGATGGTCACGCAGTTGAAAGAGCAGTTCCAGATCGAAGCCTGCGTTGACGCTGGGGTGCTGACGCTCCGGCAGAATGGGGCAATAATCAGCACTGGCACAGCCCTGCGAGCATTCACTGAGAAAGCCCCTCAGCATTTTGTTCTCGCTGGCGGGCTCGTTCGCTCAGCAGCGGACCTCCGCGATGCAGGCACACCCGAAGGGACTCGCCAGCGGGTTGAGCTGATTAAGGCGCGGGGCCTGAAGGGATTCACTGACGTGATCGCCGCGCCTCAGTTACGTCCGGGTGTTGTCGCCAGCCGTGAGATGAGCAAGGCGGATTGGATGAACCTAACGACACACGAAAAAGTCGAAGCGCTGAAGGCTGATCAGCAGATCGCAGCAATCGTGATGGCGAAGCGCAAATGAGCGCACAGTCCAAGGCTCGTAAGGAATGGCGCAAGCTACTCGAATCGCGCAGGCAGCAAATGCAGCAGACGACAACGGCACGCACAGTCCGCAGAGAGGCAGGGAAATGGCCTTCCCGTTAGCTTATCTGCTCATAAGCGCAGCCGTCTGGACGTTGCTCTGCGCTGCCAGTTTCATCACACCGAAACACTAAAAAGATTCGCAGCCTCATCACTGCGATTACAGGCGGGAGAGAGGTGCAGGCGCACCTTGATTGCCGTGCTGCCTCTGAAGATCAGCACGGCTCCCCGCTTTTCAATCATCAGCGCTCAACTTGCAAGGAGCACCGATGACAGCATCAGAGAAGATCGCTGCGCACATCGCAAAGCGAATCATGCAAAACGAACGCAGGCGATTCAGCAGTCTCTATGCTGACGCACTGCAACAGGAGATTTACATGTCAACACCCACAAGCTCGACACTCAACGGCGATTCACGCGGCCAAACGCGACCCGAAATTGGCCGACCCGTTCCCGATTCACCGCAAGCACTCGCAGCCGAGGCACCTGCCAAACTGCCCGGTAGTCCAAGCAGCGATTCGATTACCTCCGGCATGAACATTGGAGGATCACAGGTAACCGTCGGTGCGATCAAGCCGACGGATTTCAAAACCCTCACCGGCAGTTATGCGGGTGACCATCGCACACCATCCGTTGATACCGCGAAAGCATCGCTAGACCGCTGCACGGATAACGGCGGACCTCGCAACCCTGCGGGGCAGTTCCGGGGCAGCAAGCACGAAACACAGCCCCCGTTTGCAAGCAGCCCCGCAAACTTAGCGGACAGCGACAGCGGTACTTAGGTTCCCTGCGTCTCAGGCGCAGGACGCGGGGCTGGGTTTTCGGTGCCCTTCCATGCACCCTTTCCCCCAGTCCCGCGAGTTTTTCCGAGGGCATAAATCCCCCATCGGCGCGGTAGGGGCGGNNACGTGATTTTCAATTTGGAGCACTATGCAGACTTTTTCAAAAGCACAAGCAGCACGATTGCTCGGCATCAGTACACGAACACTGACGCGCCGTGTTGCAGCCGGAACGATCCGGTGTAAGCGGGTGGGCGAGGGGCAATTCGCAGAGTTGGCATTCTCAGCCGATGAACTGCGGAGACTCGGAGCAACGATACCGGAGCCGGTCACGGTCACGGTAGAGGCAGCGCCAGAGCCTCAACCGACACCGGAACCAGCCCCACAGCCACAGCCGAGTGCGTTTGAGCAGCACCTTGCGGATGACCTCGCATTTGCTGAGGCATATCTGCGGGGCGAGGCAAGTGACAGCGCGGGGAACAAGCATGACGGCTCAAACAGTAGGTTCCTATCAGGGCAGCAATCACTTTTGGGACCGCAACCCGCACGGATCAGAACGAGACCCAGCACCACGGGCCACATGAATGCAGCGCTGGTAGGTGGAACGCCGCAACGCGGTACCGACGGTGAAGTCGTTGCTCATGCTGGCAGCGACAACGCACCACTCTTGAAAAACTTCACTGGCATCCCAGCACCTACGCGGCTGAGACACCCAAACTCGGTGCGGCAAGAGATTTTGTCCGGTGTTTTGGCCGGATGGAGTCGCTAGACCACAACACACAAACACACAGGAGCAAAGATTATGAGCGACATTTTTCTCACTCGCAAAGAAGTGGCAACCCTTTTCAACATCTCAGTCCCCACGGTAAGACGTTGGGAGCGGGCGGGCACCCTGCCCGTTGTACGCATCGGTACTTGCTCACCGCGATACCGGCGCTCGGACATTGAAAGTTTCATCGCTGCACACTCCGTCAGGCGCGAAGCGACCGCAGAGGCGAGATGACACCTACCTTTGAGGAATCAGGCCTTTGGTTCACCCCTGAGCGCCTAGCGCGATTTTGGCAGCACGTTGACAAGCGACCGAATGGCTGCTGGTTTTGGAAGGGAGCACTCACGGATACCGGCCACGGGCAGTACAGAATGATGGGCGGAGTGACCCGCGTGCATCGCCTGACGTGGATCATGGCAAGACTGGCCGACATTCCAGACTGGATGGTCATTCGGCACTTCATGTGCGACAACAAACCGTGCTGCAACCCATCGCATCTGTTAGGGGGGACTCAAGGCGAGAACGTGCAAGATATTTGGCTTATTCATGCGGCATACAGGAGGGATGTTGAGATGCGAGCTAGGGAGCGGTACCGGAATCATCCCTATGTCGGCGGGGTGCATGACGCACTGTTTGTAATCCCCCCTGCGTGCGAGGCGGGTCAGAGCATCGGTTACACTAAGCAACCCTGTGCATTGCCAATACGTTATACAAGCCATGACTTGCACTGTAATCCGTAGCTCTGGAACTGCCAATGGAGGGGATTACAAGAGCCTTGCGACACCTTGCACTGGGCCCTTGCTTCTGTCCCTCCATTGCAGTGATTCCCTCTGATGCCCGGATTCTGAGGTGTACACTGTGCACCCTGCTCTAGAAATCTACCTTCGGGGGCAATCTCTTCGTCGGGATGGGTTCGACCGTGACGGTGATAAAAGGTCGATTCTGATAGCCCTCGCCAGACTCGAAGCCCTCTTCGACTGTGCAAATTGTCTCCTTGTCTAGGTGCCAAATAGCTAGGCCCTTGTCGTACTTTGCCCCGTACCCGTTTTGATAGGGTATGGTGGATGTCTCGTCGGGCCCCCTTCCGTACTTCGCGGTCATAGATTCGACTACCGTAGAAAAGGGCTTCGACGCCGTGTCATAGATTTTTATTTGTTTGAAGGAAAGAACCCCGCCCTGATCGACAGCCGTTCCTTTCTTATCTACCGGCAAGACGTCCTTAAACATGTAGGAGAGTTCGTTATCATCACGGAACTTTGGCCTGAAAGTAACATCACACAATCCCTTATACACATTCCCTTTGTGGCAAGGCGTTTTGACCATCCCTTCTTCTTGCATGAACTGCGCCAGAGTCTGCCCCAGTGGATGTTTCTCTTTATCGCTGCTTTGAGCCGCAGCGCAGGCGGTAATTAGCACAATAATTGCGAACGTTCGCTTCATGAATTACCTCGATGGTGGCATTGTCGCACTCTGCATTGAATGCCAGCCAGTGGTTTTATCAGGCAACACAGGGCCAGCATTTCACGCTGCCCCGCCGACGTTTTCGCCGTCGGCGTGATCTTATGACCCCAAACAACTATGAACCATTCGTAGATGCAGAACACGCTGGAAATTTTCTGCAACTGCAACCGCGCCGTGTGCTGCAACTGGCACGGCAAGGGAAGCTGCCTGCGTACCCGGTTGGTGACGGTGTACGCAAGGTTTGGCGATTCCGCCTATCGGAACTCACGAACGCAATGCTAGACTCGCGCCAGCGGTCTCACGTGCCAGAGGAGAACTGATGGCACAGAGACACCAACGCGGTTGGCTCAAAAAAGAGCACCGCAAACAAGGCGAGACTTGGATGCTGCACTTCCGCACAGTGCGGGAATCGGATGGCAAGCGAGTGGAGAACAAAATCCCCATTGGCCTAGTCAAAGAACTCCCTAGCAAAGAATCAGCATGGCGGGCAGTAGAGAAGCAGCATCTCCACATTAACCAAACGGACTTTAGAGCGCGGGTGACGTTCGCATGCCTAGCAGATCACTACATGAAGCATGAGCTAGGCGAGCAGACAGAATCCGTAAGCCCAAAAGCCCATTCGACCATCGGCGGATACCAGAGAGTGCTCCACAATCGTCTGCTGCCACGTTGGGGCAGTCGCACAGCGCTCGGCATTGAACCGTTGGAGATTGAAAACTGGCTCAGAGCCATAAAGCGGGAAGAGAGTTTGGAAAATCCCACACTCGATAAAATCCGCAGAGTGATGAGCCTGATTTACAAGCACGGGCAACGGTACGGACTGATTCCGCGTAATCAGGAATCAAATCCGCTGACGTTCGTGCGCTGCAAAACCCAGAGTGACTATGAGGCTGTCATTCTGACACCGGAACAAGCCTTCGCGGTGCTGCTGAATCTGCCGGAGCCGGAGCGGACGTTAACGCTGCTGGCTGCTGGCACAGGGCTGCGAATCTCCGAATGCTTGGGCTTGCAATGGCAGGATGTGAGCTTCGCAGAATCGCTCATCCACGTTCGGCGCACATGGGTGTGGGGCGAAGTGGGACTGCCTAAGAGCAGGGCTTCTCAGGCTCCCGTACCGCTGCATCCCTTGCTCGCTGAGTTCATGCAGTCGTGGAGGCAGCAGACCGTTTACGCGGAGCAGAGTGACTGGGTTTTCCCATCGCTCAAGCTGAAAGGAAAGCAGCCCCGCGTTCCGAATATGCTCGTGTCCGATCACCTCAGGCCCGCTGCTGTAAAGGCAGGGGTGATTGCAGAAGATTGGGATGGCCGATTCGGTTTTCACAATCTCCGGCATTCGCTTGCGTCCTACCTTGTGCGGACCAAAACGGACCCAAAAACCGTACAAGCCCTGCTCCGGCATTCCGATGTCAAAACCACGCTGCAACTGTACTCCCACAGCGTGAGCGAGGATCGGATGACAGCGCAGGGAGCCATGCTGCAAGCCATTCTAGGCGTTGGGAATGGATGACTGCGGACTGAGAGCGGACCAAACGGGTTTTGCAGGAAGTGAGCTAAGCCCTTTGGAATGATGGTGGCCAGGGACGGAGTTGNNCCAGCCTTTTCAGGGCCAAACGCGACCGTTGTAATCCTATTGATTCTTTGATCCTTGTCACTGTTTTCACCGTCTTTTTCCGCCCGAATATTGGAACATTTTGGAACAACGTTTTGGAACAAGTTAGTTCACAAACGTTTGCCCCGCTAATTCAGTGAGCTTGTCCACTACACGTCGCTGTGACTCGGGAATGAACTGCTGGTAAATTTCGAGAGTCGTGGTCGGCCTTGAGTGGCGCATTTGAGCCTGTGCGTCTTTCACGTCCGCCCCCGCGATTTTCAGCCAGGTTGCGTGTGAACGACGAAGCACCTGCCAGTTAACCCAGCCCATCCCTAACGCCCGAGCTGCTGGCTTGATGAACCGGGTGAGTACTGTGTTGTCGCGCATCGGAGCGCCAGTGACGACCGAAGAGAAAACCAGATCGTCAGGGCCGGACGCCTTTACCGCTGGATAGCGGCGTACTGCGTTGCCCGCCTTGATTTCGATCGTAATGCTCTTGAGCCGGTGAATCCGGTCGATCACGCATCGATTCACCGGAATCGTTGCATTGCTGGCTTGGCTCTTTGGTGCTCCCCACTCGCCGCGACAGTACCGCTCATCTATCGTGATGGAGTCCGCATGGACGTTTCTCCACCGAAGCCCAATTAATTCGCTCGGCCTCAACCCCGTGAACGCGGCTACATGCACCATAGTCGCGTAAGGTTCGGGAATCAGAAAGAGCAGCGACGAGAACTTCATCGGGTCGATATAGGGCTTTACGCGATTGCCCCTTCTCGCCGGAGTAAGCCTCACGCCCTCCATCGGGTTCTTGATAAGAATCCCATACGTGACGGCAGAGGTAAGGACGCTGGACATGACATCGCGAATTTTGTCCCTCGATTCATAGGACAACTTCGAAGGCGCGATGCCGGAGAAAAACTGTTGCAAGGTTAAAGGCGTCAGATCGCGCATGCACTTCGTTTCAAACGCCGGGTTGAGGTAGAGCTTAATCACGCTCTCGTACCGCATCTGAGTGCTCTTCGCCATCAGCGGCAGCAGGGTCGGTCTGTAGATCGTTTCCACGTACTCTCCAAAACCGACCGCCGCCCCGATTGGAGCGAGTCCCTGATTCATCGGCCTCAAGAACTCAGCCGCAATCTTCTTGACCTCTCGCTCCGGCATGGTTGCGGGAACGAGCCGAACGCGTTTTCTCCTGCGGACCCGCTTGCCAGCTAGAAATTCATCTTGCCAGATAAGCAAGTACCACCATTTCCCTAACCGCGTTGGTTCGGGATTTTGAAATCTCCGGCGTGCCATCTTTTCGGTATCCTCCGAAAACTGGCGCGCCGGGCTCGTCTCAGTTGCTAACCGTACCACAACGCGACTAATGCCAGATCGGATTTCCGACTCGGGTTCGTCGAGTTGTTTCGGTTCCGTCATCAGGTCCTCTGGCCATGGGCGGCCTTAGCTTCGGCAAGGAATCCTGTCAGAAAGGAAAATCCTCATCGGTGATCTCAAGCGAGTCGGCATCTGCGTGAGCCGCTGGCTTTGCGTCCCAATCCGCCATGACCGTAAATACCTTGGCGCGGTTGCCGTTGCGCTCAATCGAGTCGTGAAGCTTCTCGAACTTCACCGAGAGGGGATAGCCCAGCATGGTCCGGTCAATTTTCTGAACCAAGTCCCACGTCCCTAGAAATGTGACCTTGTTTCCGTCCCTCTTGACGACGGTGTATTGGATCGTCTTCTTTCCTTTGACTGTGTGGGGGGTGATAGTGTGCAGCACACCCTCCACGCATTCGCCTGGTTTCTCGAATCGCACTTGTGCAGGTGCCTTAATTTCAGTGAACGCCATGGTGTTTTTCCGTCCCTTCAGATTTAGATTTGAAAATCAAACCTTCTTCAAAGCCGATAAAGTCATAATCGCCGAGTGTCTTGCTTACATACTTCGCGACGTAATAGCGCGCGCCTTTCGTCGGATCGTATCGAAGAATGCGGGCGTAACCGCAGGGCCACCTATGCAGCCAACAACACTGTTGGCCCCATTTACCCTGCGGTAACCGTTCTTGGCAGTACGGAACGAGATGGGCGACGTTGCCGACCAAGGCGTGAAGATGAAGGCGACCACCTTGGCTGCCGTATTCGTCTGCCCGGAACGCATAAGGTTTCGTTAGTCCTTCCGCTGATTTCAGATACTTGCGGAACCAGTAGTGAGCGGCTGCGGGTGATACCAGTTCGCTAAAGGTAAAGGTCCCAAACCAGTCCCAAGGGAATGATTTGCTTAGCTCGTCGAGAAAAGCTCCATAGACCTCTACCGGTTGAACCTTCTCCCAAGTCCACCGCTGTTGTTTGAGGCGTTCAAAATAATGACTCTCTGACTCGTTCCTTCCGCGTCTCTCTTTGGGATACGGTGGCATTGCCTTTTTTCTCCTGTTGCCTTGTCGTTCTCAGCCGTTTTCAGAGACACGTGGGTCCTTCAAGCAATCACCCGCGCGTCGCTTCGCTACGCGCAGGCCAAGAGGCCAGCCTCCTGGACCTTCGGGCAAACCCTTTGCATCCCTAACCGGCATTCTTCGCACGCCTTTTCTTGGAGGGCTGGCATCTCATGCCGTGTAAGGTCCGAGGTCGGATGGTTTGCCGTTCCTCCGTTGCCTCGACTTTGTGACTGTCGAGAAGCCAGCCCGTGTGGATTGTGCGGGCGGATTTGGGTGTCCCGATAAACAAGAAAGAGGCACGATTTATCGGGGACTGTCCTAACAGGCGGCACGTTCACAGCACAGACTGTGAAGCGTGCGGTTCTTACTTTGTCGGCGGTCCGCGTTCGACAGCACGGGTCGACGGTAATACTGGTTTAGCTTCGTTCACGATCTTTACCCCGTCGTTCCGGAAACAAGCTTGCTTGGGACACACCCAAGTACGTGGCGATGCGTCTCCTGTCCCTAGCGCGCGGTCTCGCGTGGCCGCGAATGATGCGTGACACATGCGAGGGATTTCGTCCAATAAAGCTTGCAAGTTCGCGCTGCGAAATGCCGCGCCTCAGCAATTCCATTTTTAGCGCGATGCGTAGCGTGCTAACGTTATTGTTCATAGGCAATGTATTGCAGACCTCGCAACCGTTGCACTCGATAGTTATGCTCTCCACAGTGAAAAGCAACGAACATCTACGGTCCCAAATCGGTTCCGCTGCTGTTACACGTGAGCGGTCTTTACTGAAGAGCCTCTTCCGGTGGCTGCTGAACCCGGGCCACCTTCCTGTCAAGGCCGGTCTAAGGCCAAAACGGAAAGCCATGCAGCGGGCTTATCGGACGTTACTGAGGAGGGTCGCCGCGCTCAAGAAACGGTTCCCTAGCGAAAACGCACCGCTTATTAGCATCGGTGCGATCATTTCTGAACGCGCTAGGGCACTGACAGAAACCCGGGATTGGGTGTCATACCGCAGCAAAGACGGAGGATACAGTTGGTACGCAAAGAAGGGAGTGCAGCCTGCGTGGGCACCCCGCCTGACCCTTGCGGTTTGCATTGCGAAGGTACTTCACCCGAGACAGTCTCCTTACATTTTGGTTGCAGAAGAGCTAGGGCGACAGGGCGTCCGCCTAGAGAGGAGAGCGATTGAGATGCAGGTCCACCGCCTCCTTGATAAGCCAGAAAAGTACCATGTCTATGGGGCGGGTCCCGTCCCGGACCCACTAAACCTACTGATCCAGGAGTTCGTTGCCTTCAAGGTGTGGACGGAGGATCAGAGTGTCGATCGAACAACGATGTCCGTTGAAGAATTTGACGCTCAATACAGTGACTACCTGGATCGAATCCACTCTACGCCCGAAGAACGGGCATTATTCGGCCGCCTTCTCGACAATTTTCGCAAATCCAGGAATCTCTTAATTCGCCCCCGAATTGCCTCGGGAGGAGACGCCAAATCGGAATCTGGAGTGTGTGCGTCGGTTCGTCGAGATGGTGAGCGTCGTTAGGCGCAGGTCCTTCTCGTCGCTCTCGATTGATCCAGTAAATTCCTGTTACTCTTCTTTTGACTCTATGCTGCTCGTCGTTAGTACCATCTGAACCATTTGTCGAATGACCTCATCCGGGTGGCTCTTGATCCCCACAAGCTCCGCTCGGTATTCTTGCTGTCCCGTCGTGATCAGAAGAGCCGCTGCGCAGTACAAGTAGTCAAGGTAGATAAACCTGTCTGCCCAACCCTCTAATGTAGGATGCATCGCTACCTCGATCCGATGCTTAGTAATGGCCTGTCTTAAAGCAGGGATGCATTCAGACGCAGAGAGATAACAAATGGCTTGGTAGTAATTAGCCAGCGGGGGCACGTTTTCATTAATCCTCGATAAGAGAAAATTGACGGCTCGACCCTGATCTCGATGTCTTACAACCGAAAGGGCAATTGTGCGCCATATACGCGGTTCCCCATTTTTCATCAAGAAATCAAGTAGTTCTTGGTCGTTGTCCCCCAGCGGCCGTCGCGCCGCGAAAGCACACGCGAAGCTAGTTCTTTCCTCCAGTGTCAATGACTGCCATCTGGCATTTATGAAATCTATCGGGACGGCAAAATCTTCCCTCAGGAACTTAGACACGCGGATCAGTTTTCCGCCTGTCTCGACTGTTTCGAACCATTCTTGGTTGGCGTCTACTGGCATACGATTCGCTTTGGCCATACAGAATTCAACAAGGACCGAGATCCGCCACATTGGCGGTACCTGGGCACTGCTCGGTACTCTTTTTACGACTACATTTATCGCCGACTTCCGGGCAAGTGTAATAACATTTTCTGTAAGGCCCTTCGGAATATGTAAAATCAAGAATGCACTCCTGGTCCATTGGAATCTGAGGGGTCTGTGTCGTTGGCAGGTGCTTCCATACTTCGTACACAATGACGGCCCCTGTGAATATAACGCCGCAAGCTATGGGGTTTGCCGCACAGAGTCCGATCTCAATTGTGTCGTCTACCCCAACGAAGGAATTGCCGGGGAGGCACTGTCCGAAATCACATTCCGTCCCTGGGGTTTGGCTTAATAAATCCCCTAGACTCAACGGCGACGTGTTCAGCCCCGGCGGCAATTCCGTCAATCCGGGCCCCGGCGGAGGAGGCGGGCCGCCAGGCCGGGGAAACGGGCCTGGTCCAGGTGGCAGGATCGGTCCCGGGGAAGGAATCGTACAGTCCCATGGGTCGACCTCCGGATCACAAGGATCGCACGGGAGATCAATGCCGCACGGTGGCGGGTCCTCGTAGAGACCCTCAGGATCGGTTGTGTTCAGTGGTCGGTTCCCGACATAAGCATAGCGATTCCATGTTTGTGGGTCCGACGGATTCACTGCCGCCAGGCCTGCGGGATCGGGCGACAACCAACGCCCCTGCACGGGGCTGTGTTCCCGGTACAGGAAGTCATACAGTCCTCCCGCACCACCGGAACCACTCGATTCGGTGTCCTGATTCTGACCGGTGAAGGAGAGATCCTGTGTGCCCGAGGGCACATAGTTCTCGCCGAATGGAGCATAGGCTCCGCTGTAATAGAGGGTTCGAGAAGAGGTCGTCGCCAATCGAGAAGTCCCGAGCCAATCGGCATGACGATAGTACTGCAAACCGGACGAATTGTAGACCGCTTCCGCGCTGTTCGGAAGTGGCACAAACGCCTTGACCAACGACGCACCATTCATCAACGCCAGCTTTGCGCCGGACGGACTATAAACAATTTCCGTCGAACTCGTCGGGCTCGTGGCGCACGCTGAGCCCTTGTCCTGCTCTACGACACGCCCCAAGGCATCGAAGGTCTGGCAGATCCCACTCGATGTGCCCGAATCAATCCCAGTCAGCTTGTTCTCGGTGTCCCAGCCATAGGCATGGGCAGTGTCGGCAGTTACGTCTCCGTTATTGCCACCATAGGTGAACGGCGCCGAACTGATCCGGTTGGTGTTGTTTGTGTAATCGTAGGATGGCTGGAAAGACATCCCGGTGCTGCCCTGGGGCACCGTCTTTGTGATATTGCCAAACGGGTCATAGCTAAACGTCTGGCTCCAGGTGCTGGCGCCGCAATTCGCGCTGGCCACCCGGCCAAGGGCGTCATGCGTGTAGGAACAGGTTTGACTGTCGGAAGGATTCAACTGGTCCGTGATCGCTAGCTGTTGCAGGCTGCCATTGGAGTTCCATGTGAGTTTCCCTGTATCGGTCTGCGGCGAGCTCCCCACAGTGTATTGGTACTGAGTCATCCTCCCAGTATTGGGGTCGAACGTGAAACTGTCGCTGTCGGACGAGCCGAACGTCAAGGCTGTTATCTGGCCCTGACCGTTTGGGTTATAGGTTAGCGATGTCACGGGGTTCTGCCCACTGCTGGCGGATACAGTGGACATCCGGCCTTCGCCTTCGGTTGAGAACGTAATCGTCGGGAGCCCGGNNCTGTAGACATGCGGCCTTCGCCGTCGGTCGAATACGTAATCGTCGGGAGACCGGAAAGATTGCTCAGCGTGTTCACTGCGCCATTCGGCCAGTAAAGAGAACTGACGTGATAGTAGGTGTTGGTTCCCGAGTGGGGAGTCAGTTCCCATACATCCGAGCTCTGCCCAGTCGTCGAGTAGCTGAATCCGAGATCCGTAATCTTACTACTGCAGGTTCCAATGCAGGTATAAGCCTCCGCCAAGCGGGTTTTGGCGTTGGTCATGCTCGTTCCATTGACCGTAGCCGCATCATAGACAAAGTTCTTGGCGGAGGTGCTGGAGCCTGGATAGTTGACGCTGCCCACGCGATGGTACGCATCGTAGCCGCTATAGCAGGTAGCGTTTCCAGCAGCATCGAGCCGCTTGAGCATATTCCCCGCTGAGGTAATGGTCCCGCACGACGCATCACTCGAAAGCGAATCGTAGCTATAGGTTACTGCTGAATTGTTCGTCTCCGGATTCGTCTCCGAAGTCAGGCGTCCAAGCATGTCGTAAACATAGGTACGACTCTGGGTTACGGAGGATGCCTGCGCGTTTTGAGTGACGCCGGTGCGGTCGCCAAGCAAATCGTAAGTGTACTGCGTCAAATAGCCGGTCGCCGACGTGTTCTGCTTGCAAGAAGCGCCAGGAAACGCCGTGGTTCCACTGGTGATCTCGCAAACTGAGGTCAATCGGCCCAATGCGTCGTATTCTTGTTGCTTTGATTGAATTGGCGAGGTGAGCGTTTGCAGAACGTCGTTTTGACTGTACGAGTACGTTGTTGATCCGCCGCCGCTGGCTGAGACACTCGCTGTTCTACTTAGCGCGTCGTAGGTATAGCCCGTCTGCGCTCCCGTGCACGATTGCGTGTTCGACGTTATGGCTGCTGCGCTATAGGGCAATGTTGCTGCGCTCTCCCGGCCAAAACTGTCGTAGCAGGTTGCAACCGTGTCATAGTTGGTCGCGCTCGGCCCCTGCTTCGTTTGCCCGAAAATTGTGCGTCCAAAACCATCGTTGGTCGTCAGAATATCTACGATCGAGTTGCCGCTGTTGAATGTACTTGCGTACTTGCTTTCAGTCTGGAACTGCTGGTCGCGGGAATTCAGGGAGTAAAAGTAGTTCGTGGTGGTGCCTGCTTGGGTGGTGGTGCTGTAAGGCCGCCAGAATACGTTGCTGTAATTGGAGCCGTTGTAGGCCGTGCTGCTGATGTTGCCGTTCTCGTCTGTAAGAGAGAGCAGAACACCACCGGTGCAGTCCCAGGTCATCGAGCGGGACAGGCTCAACGGCTCGCTGATCGAGGTCACAAATGAATTACCGCAGGACGCAGACGAATAATTGTATGTGGTCTGCGCCCCGTTTGTCGTACTAGAAGTGCTGACATCGGTGGAGGTCGCCAGATTGCCGGTGTCAAAGTACGTGTACGTGCGATACAGAGTTGTTCCACTCCGATTCGCTTGCGCAGCAACACTCGTCAAAAGGCCCCTGGAACCGGTGACGGCGATGTGCTGCGGCGTCCCGCTGGTTGGCGTCGGCGTGCCCGCATCATAGCCATAGGTCGTGCTTGCCCACGCGGTTCCGCCCGCCGAATACACGGTGACAGTCGACGGATGGTCTTGGATATTCCCCAATGAAGCATAGCTGGTAATTGTCTTGCGAACCAGAGACCCTACTTTGCCGCTGCCGTAATCGTACTCGTCGACTTCGCTTTGCAATCCGTACGTGCCGACCGTACTGTCAGTTTCTGATTGCAGACCACTAGAATTGGGTAACTGCGAAAACACAGTTGTGCGAAGAATGGGAGACGCAACGGCTGTATCGTAGCAGTTCGATGGAGTGCTCACGCTGTTCCCGTTGTAGCAGGTAATCGTTGTGCTCAAAAGCGTTCCGGTAGCAGCGCTCCCCTGATAAACCAAACGCTGGGTCTCATAGAAATTATTCGTAAAGTTGTTGCCTGTAGCACTATCCTTGACAAAGTCGATGACGCTTTGATTCCCTTGGGACGTGGGATCCGTAATGGTCGTGGTCCAGGTCGATCCGGAAAGCGACCGCGCATATTGCCATGGTCCACCTGGGGCAAGAGTTCGCGTCAGGGTTGCGGTGCTGCCGTCGCTGTAGATGCCCGTGTTGTTCGGGCCGCCGCTATAGGTGTAGGTGACCGTTCCCCCGGTAGGCAACGTGACCGAAGCGATTCTGCCGGTCACACAATACCCTAAATAGGTTCCCTGCAATGGTGTACATGTCCCCGGCGTCTGCTCGTAGGTGAACGCATATTGGCTTCCATCGGGAAGTTGAATGTTGTCCACTAGAGAATTGCTGAGGGGCCCATACTCGTTGATGGCCGGAGACACCGTAAATCCGAAGGCTGTTTTCACCGTATACGGCTTATAGTTCAGAGTGTATTGCGCCTGGGAGCCAGAGGGAGCCGTGTATGAAAACGTCACGGGGCCGGCTCCTGAAACAGTGATGGCCGCCTGGCCGAGGGTATCCGTAAAGGTGGCCGAATTCGAACTGTTGCTCACCGAAATTTGATTGCCATTGGAATCAGTGGCCGTCGACGAACCACTCGTATAATTGCCCAACGGGTTAACTGGGGGTTGGAGCACCATGCCATTCCTTGCGGTGATGGTGGCCGTCGTGTATGTGGCGCTTAGCGAGTAACCAGAACCGTCTTGGGCCGTCGTGTTCAAGCTCGATGTATTCCCGTTGTCACAATTAGTCTGGTCCTGTTCCAGCGTGCCATTGAACGGATGCGTGCCTCCCCAAGGATCGTGATAGGCAAACTGGGACCATATCGTGTAGGTGCCGTGCTTGGGCGGCGGCCAATCACAGACTTGTGTAATCTTGATAAAGTTGATGTAGCCCACCTTAATTGCGCTCTGTGCCATCCACCCCCAGTTGAATACGGGTTGCCACGTCCCTTGACCGTTCACCACTCCAGACGTCCAGACTGAGCCGTCATAGCCCAAAGCGTAATCGAAAGGCATGCCTCTTCCAGCTTTATGCAAAATTGGAATGGCAAAGTGCACATTCAGGTTGCCCAAGTTTACGGTGTCAAACGGCCCACCGCCGAAACTATTAAACGGGGGCGTTCCGGTTGCGACCTGACCGAAAACACTTGAGCAAAATAGAACCAACCCCAAAGCACCGATCACGTAGGTCTGAGTGCGAATCATATGAATTCCCTTTGCTTGGGCGGGAGAGAAAATAGCCCCCGGTTTCAGAGCTTTCAGTTGATCTGGAACTGCGAAATAGACACTCCGTTGTTGACGCTGGCCGAGGACACGGTGAAATCCACGGACAGCCCCCCTTGGACGTATTTCTGAACATGCGACGGTATGGCCACACCGGAGACCGCCTGATAGTTAGAAAAATCCACTTCGACAAGCATGTTCGACGCCGGGTTGTTGTCCGGGTGCACGTTGAACATCGCTGCAACTGGCAGAAATGTAGTCGTATCCAGATAGAAATCCATCGTGCTCAACTGCCCATCAACCCCGGATTGAGAGTCCTGATAGATGTAGGACTGGATGTGAGAAACCTGTTGATCGTTACGCGTCTCTTGGCCGATGAAGGAGAGTACGACATTCGGACCCATTGCAAGAGACCCTAAGGCAGGAAAGAACCAGACCGGATCGGTAAAGCAATTGTGGTACGCATAGCGTCCCGAGGCGCCCGACGGTGAAACCCATTTCCCCTGGGGATATCCACTAGAGGCATCGCGAATTTCCGTTCGCGTGCCGGTGGACAGAACGAGATCCATGCGGCTTTCGCCAGTTCCCAAAGCCAGAAACGTTCCGGTGCCGGCCTCTGAGTCAGAGCCGTTCGTCCAATTGACATTCCCGCTCAATGTTATGTCGCTTAGGGAAACGCCGCTTGTGAGCGCCGACATCGCCTGGTTTGCTAGGGCGACCGCGGTGGGATCGCTCTGGGGCACTTGTGCTCGGCAAAACACCGGCGAACAAACTAGGACGAACGGAAGGAAGGAAAGCCGGAAGGTAAACCTTTGGAGCTGTGCGGAACAATCAACGATTACGCGCAACAAACAATAGAACGCCGAGAGAGCCATAAGCTCCTCCAACAACCTGAGTTGTCCCCCTCGGCTTTACGCGCCACGTATAGAAGAGCTCCCGTGTTCGTGTCAAGTGGAAAATGCCGCGATCACAGCGATATATGATGTACGTCACAATCGTGCGGCGGATCGCGTAGGAGTTACAAAGAAGTGAGTTTGCGGTACTGCACCCTCCTAGAACGCATACGGGAGTTAGCTAGGCTTGGGCTTCCGCCCGGAAGCGAGAATGCCGATAAGCCGAGAGTCAGAGAACCCCGGAAGAGAACTGGCGGATGGGCCGCGCGGCTGCGCTTCTCCCCCCGAACGCAGCCCACACTCGAAAAAGGACCCCGTTTGAATACCGTTCAGTCGGCGACACGCCCGCCAACAATTGTGGGAACTGCCGCAAAACCCTGCGAGTGATGTTAGATGAGAAGCGTATGGGTAGTTTCTTTTCAAGAACCGCAAGTCCGATGCCAGTGGCAGCCCTTCAGAGGTTAAATTCCTCACGTACACTGTCGTGGAGGAGCGCGAGGACTTCTGAGCGAGTCTCCATGCCAGTGAGATGTTGATTCAAGTGTCTTCGGGCAACAGGCTCTAGGGCACTTACGACATCGTCATTGGTTTCGCCTGCCTCCAACTCGATGACTTCGTGAGTCAGAAGGTGGTGGACATAACTCGAAAGTTGGAAATACAGAAACCAGTGATCTAGATAGTTGGCTTTCTGACGTTCCACTCTCTCTGCGCGCTGTTGTGCCTCATACTCCACCACCACCGGCTTGATTGCAAGGATAGCCGCAGTGCGGATCTGCTCCATGCTGGCGGAGTCTCCCAGATCATCGATGGCGGACAATGCGGCTTGCTTGGCTTTCAGTTCCCACCACTCTTCCCGCGCCGCATATGGGAGCAATTGGCGAGCGTCTTCGAGTATGGCCGCAACCTCCTGCTCCCTCCGCCAAGGAGCCAGTGCCTCCGACACTGTAGCAGTGACCATTCGCAATAGCTGCATTTCATTGGTCGGGTGGCATTCCTGAAGGAAGTCCTTCAGCTTGCTTGCCCCGTCGAGTCGAGCCTTCGCAGGAGCGCCGTCGGGAATGAGTGCCAAGCCAACTTCCAGCCAGGAGGAAACGAAGCGCTCTTTGCGAGATTGCGCTTCCTCTGCCGCACGGTGACGTTCATGCTCTTCAGTTTCCTGCCGTTTGATCCGTTGCCGGTCCACCACCAAAGCCCGAGCCCGGTCTTTTTGGTCTTGCCGAAGCGTCTCCGCTTCCGCTCGCCGGTCTGACTCCTTCTCCTTTTGCTCGCGCCGCAAGTCCTCCAACTGACGCTCTGCCCTGAGTTCCTGGGCCTCTAGATTCAGTTCTTCGACACGCTCACGGCGGTTTTGAAGAACGGCTGAGGGATTCGAAACGGCACGTAGGGATTCCCCCTTGACCGCCTTTACACTCTCTATGGCAATGCGAAGGTGGCCGCCCCGAGTACGGAAAGCCGATAGCTCGCCAGCCGCGATCATTCGCTTGATGGTTCGCCCAGAGACCCCAAGCGCCTTGGCTGCATCAGCAACCGAGAGTGCTTCAGGCTTCACCCCAGACGGACCAATCGGGACAGATCGTTGCAAATTGCACCTTCCGATGTGAACAAACCGCGCCATACGAGGGCGGCCAGATCGGGACAAATCACTGTGGACAACAACGTACAATCCGTCTTGTCACCGGCCCGATGTGGCCCAGCGAATAGGTTTCGGCGCGACTGCCAGATTCCCTGCGCGGCTGGCGTAGCGTGAATCATCTGCTCGTTGCAGTTCACGTGGTGACCTTGGACGTTTTGCGATGAGCCGTATAAGCAGTACACCTTCGGTCCCGGTGGAAGGCACTCTGCCGCGTTCACCCGGTAGCGCGCGCCACGACCCGTGATTCCACTGGCAGGCTTGCGCCACCTTACGTCAGACGCGCCCGCTACTCTTCCTCCTCGTCGTCGCCCCCATCTTCCTCACCGTTCGTGTCGTCGTCTTCGATTGGCGCCACAANNCGCGGATACGCGCTAGGAGTTCTTGTCTAGTTTGTGCTCGTTTTGCCATATTCCTTGACCTCGGGTTTAAGAGTTGGATGCTGCCGTGAGCGGTGTAATCGTGCGGTGACTAGCCCTCGATCTCGTCGGCCCGGTCCAGATCATTCAGCACGTCACGCATGCAGCGAGCGGCCTTCTCTTTCCGGGCTGCGAACTGATAGCGAGGGAGCCTCTTCACGTTCTAGATCATGCTCGTGTTGAAGGGATCATTCCAGAGGAAGAAATCTCACTACTGATTCTTGGCGAAGAAAAGCGGGCTGGGTTTTGCGCAACGATCTGGATGCCGCAACCGAAACCTCACCGCGGCTCTCAAACGCGCCTGCTTCGCACTGCGACGGTCCCGGTCACGATCTTGGATCAGAGCAGCATATATTTCCGTCCAGCGTTTTTCCTGGCGCAAAAGCTCTATCGCGCGCGTCACATCCTCGGAGCGTGGCCGCCCAGGTCGACCGCGTGGCAGTGACCTGCGAAAATGTCGAACAGCCAACTCCCTCGCCTTTCGTGGGTTTCGGTCCCATTTTTCCGCATGTGTGCGAACGAACTGCCTGACAAAAGTTCGCAAGTCCGACTTGAACTGTCGAAAATCAAGGCTTGGACGCCCCGCAGCGGAAGAATTTTTAGATCGGGACTTCATTCCGTCCTTTGCCGCCGCATCGGGAATTTGTAGCTTAAGACATCTTCAAACGGGTTTAGCCAGAACAGCGCTTCTAAATGGGCGAGACGAACCCAGCGGCACCAGTTAAGATTGGAACAAATTGGAACAAAATTGAGGTTGAGCGGGCGGGTAAGTTCTTGAAAGTATGGTGGCCAGGGACGGAGTTGAACCGCCGACGCCAGCCTTTTCAGGGCTGCGCTCTACCACCTGAGCTACCTGGCCACTTCTGCTCCCCTTGCGATCCACCGCGCGGCGACTCGTCTTGGCCATCGGCTGCGCGCTTTTACTGGGCGGGAGGCCGCGCCAAGAACGCAGCCGATTCGCTAAGAGCGTTGCGGAACATTCGCATTATAACAACGCCTCGCCCTTCGCTCAATGCGGCCGCGTCCAGTCGCGGCGCTAATCGGTCACCGCGGATTCAACCGCGGTCCACGACAGTCTTCTAGCCGCGAGGTTGAGGTGGACTACGCTACTTGACGTACTCCTCGCGCGAAACTCTTCCCTCACCAGCAACCTTACTTTTACCAACGGTTCACGGGCGTTCCTCGGCGATGCCATTCAAAATCGTCAACTGGCAGTGGTTCACGCCGAACCAGTAGGGAATCTCGCGATGGTCTTTAAGATTGAATACGGCAAGGTCGGCGTCCTTTCCCGGTTCGATGCTCCCCTTTTGATCGGCAATACGGAGCGCCCATGCTCCGTTGATGGTGGCCGCAGTGATGGCTTCGGCGGCCGACATCTTCATGTGCGTGCAGGCGAGCGACATCGCCATCGGCACGCTGAGAGTTGGTGAGGAACCGGGATTGTAGTCCGTGCCGAGAGCAACCACAACTCCAGCCGCGATGAACTGCCGCGCGTTGGGGTATCGGGAGAGGCCGAGAAAATAATTTGCTCCAGGAACGAAGGTCGCAACCGTGTCGCTGGCGGCGAGCGCGCGCACATCGGCTTCGTTCACGTAGTCCAAATGGTCAAGGGATGCAGGGTTGAACCGCAGAAACGGTGCTAGGCGAGTTTCGCTGAGTTGTCCTATGTGGGCGCGCAGGGCGAAGCCATTTTCTTCAGCAGCGCGGAAGATCTGTTCCGCTTCTTGAGCGCTGAACGCGCCGCGGTCGCAGAAGACGTCGGCGAAGCGAGCGAGTTTGCGCTTGGCAACTGCTGGCATCATCTCATTGCAGACGAGATCGACATAGGCTTGGGAGCGTCGGCGATATTCCGGAGGTACGGTATGCGCGCCCAGGAAGGTCGGGACCACCGTTCCCGGCCATTGCCGTGCCGCGGCGCGAATGGCTTCGAGCGACTTCAACTCCGATGCCAAGTCGAGCCCGTACCCGGATTTGGCCTCGACGGCGGTTGTACCGTAGCTGGCCATGTCGCGCAGGGCGGCGAGCAGTTTCTGGGTGAGCACGGCCTTGGTGGCCTTGCGAACGCCAACGATGCTCGACCGAATCCCTCCGCCAGCTTCCGCGATTTCTTCGTAATTGGCGCCTGAGATGCGCTTCTCAAAATCAATCAGCCGCGGATGGGCGAAAACGGGATGAGTGTGCGAATCAACGAAGCCAGGCAGCACCACCCGGCCGCTGCAGTCGATCTCCCTGACTTGCCTGCGATTCTTCTTCAACCAGGGATCGCACAGAGCGTCTTTGGTTTTGCCAACCGAGACGATTTTGCCGCCGAGGCAGAGAACTGAAGCGTCTTCGAGAATGCCGAGGTCGGAAAGCGCCGCGCCGCGCCGCGGACCGGGAGCGGAGGCGCGCAGCGTGAGCAACTGGCCGATATTTGCCAACAGAAGTGGCTTGGACTTCACCCAGTCACCATAACAGGATCGTCATTCCGAGCGAAGCGAGGAATCTGCAGTCTTGGCCGCGAGCCGTAACTCCGCTGACGCGCGAGGCGCCCCCTTCCACGATCGCGCGAACGACCAACGACTAACGACCTTCCATCGGAATCTTTACGCCCTTCTGTTTCGCAAACTCCTTCGCTTCGTCATACCCCGCATCCACGTGCCGAATCACGCCCATGCCCGGATCGGTCGTCAGCACGCGCTCGATGCGCTTGGCCATCATCTCCGTGCCGTCGGCGACCGTAACTTGTCCGGCGTGCAACGAGTAACCGATACCAACTCCTCCTCCGTTGTGGATCGAGACCCACGAAGCTCCGGCGGCTGTGTTGAGCAGCGCGTTCAGCAGCGGCCAGTCCGCGACCGCGTCGGTGCCATCTTTCATGCTCTCGGTTTCGCGGAAGGGTGATGCGACGGAACCGCAGTCGAGGTGATCGCGCCCGATCACGATGGGAGCCTTGATCTTGCCCTTCTTGACCAGATCGTTGATCGCCAGCCCGAACTGCGCGCGTTCGCCATAACCTAACCAGCAAATACGGGCAGGCAATCCTTGGAACTTGATGCGCTTGCGCGCGAGTTCAATCCAGCGGCGCAAGCTGACGTTCTCGGGAAAGAGTTCGAGCACGAGATCGTCGGTGACGGCTATATCGGATGCTTCGCCCGAAAGCGCAGCCCAACGGAACGGTCCTCGGCCTTCGCAGAACAGCGGGCGAATGTAGGCAGGCACGAAACCCGGAAAATCGTAGGCGTTCTTTACTCCGTGCTGGAAAGCAAACGTACGGATGTTGTTGCCGTAGTCGAACGTGACGGAGCCCATTTTCTGCAGCCGCAGCATGCCCTCAACATGCTTAGAGATAGCATCGAGCGACCGCTCCTGATAAGCCTGTGGATCGCGCTTGCGCAATTCGAGCGCCGCTTCGAACGTCATGCCATTCGGCACGTAGCCGTTCAGCGGATCGTGCGCTGAAGTTTGGTCGGTGAGAATGTCGGGAACAACTCCGCGCTCGGCCAACTCAGGAATAATGTCAGCACAATTGCCAACCAGTCCGACCGAGACATTTTCTTTCTTGCGCACCGCGTTCTTCAGGATGCGCAACGCTTCATCCAGCGTGGTGACCATGAAGTCGCAATAGCCAGTTTTCAGGCGCTTTTTGATCCGCTCGGGATCGACGTCAATTCCCAGGAACGCCGCGCCATTCATTGTGGCTGCCAGCGGCTGCGCTCCGCCCATTCCGCCCATCCCGCCGGAAACAATCAACTTGCCGCTGAGATCACCGGCGAAGTGCTTTACGCCTGCGGCGGCGAAGGTTTCGTATGTGCCTTGCACGATGCCTTGAGAACCGATGTAAATCCATGATCCTGCAGTCATTTGGCCGTACATCATCAGGCCGGCGCGTTCCAGTTCGTTGAACTTCTCCCAGTTCGAGAAGTGGCCTACTAAGTTAGAGTTAGCTATGAGCACGCGCGGCGCGTAGTCGTGCGTTTGGAACACGCCGACGGGCTTGCCCGACTGCACCAGCAGAGTCTCGTCGTTCTCTAAGTTCTTTAGCGTGTTGACGATGGCGTGATAGCAATCCCAGTTGCGCGCGGCTTTGCCGGTACCTCCATATACGACAAGGTCTTGCGGGCGCTCGGCGACTTCGTCGTCTAAGTTGTTCATGAGCATGCGCATGGCGGCTTCCTGCTGCCAACCTTTGCAGGAGAGCGTAGTGCCGCGCGGGGCACGAATGTTTGTTTTCTTGGAGATGGGGACTTCGGTTTCTACGGGCATGAGGATATGGTAGTTCTCCGGGCAGGGAATCAGCAATCGTAGACTGCTGTTTTTCTCCTGGTGGCAAGAGTGTTCCACGTGGAACAGTTTACATAAAGATATGTATGTACAGTCAGGGCGGAAATTGGCGAACGATGGGCGAACAAAATATTGTTTGGAACACAAATGTGTACGTACAAGCCGCGCACGGCCAACAATCGAAAAGGGGTTGGGGGATTTCCAGGAGGTTAAACGAGGCTTGACACGCGTGATATCCTCCGCCGCTCGGGGATTGAGAGACGGCGGGGGCGGGGTTGTCCGGTTTGGGAGCGGCCCGACTCTACGGCACCGACACTTGTCGTATACACATAAATATGAGAATATTACACATTGGGGGAACGACTGGAATGCGGACCAATATTGACATTGACGACAGCTTGATGCGAGAGGCGATGCAAGCCGGTGGCACTGACACGAAAAAGGCGACGGTCGAGGCCGGGCTCCGCTTATTGATCCAGACGCGCGCGCAGGTTGGCATGCGGCGGTTTCGCGGCAAAGTGAAGTGGGAAGGAAATCTTGAGGAATCCCGTCTCGGCCGTAATACCGGGTAATTCGCGAATGGTGATCTTCGCATGGTGATCTTTGAATGGTGATCGTGGACACGACCGTTTGGATTGATTATCTCGGAGGGACTCCGAATGCAGAAACGGAGTGGCTTGACCGAGAAATGCCGCTCCAGCGAATCGGTCTTACCGATACGATCCTCTGCGAGGTGCTCCAGGGCATTCGTGAAACGAGCGAGTTTCAACGGATGCGAGATCAGCTTCTTGCCTTCGAGGTTTTTTCGACGGGGGGTGCTGAAAACGCTTTCGCAGCCGCGTCGAACTACCGCACCCTGCGCCAGCGTGGGCACACTGTTCGAAAAACTGTGGACTGCTGGATCGCTACGTTCTGTCTGCTAACCGGGAATCAGCTTCTGCACCGCGATCACGACTTCGATCCGTTCGAGAAGGTGTTGGGGTTGCAGGTGGTGAAGGCGTGAGGGGTAAATAACGATGGCCCCGCGAAAACGCGGGGCCATCGGAAAATCCGTAGTGCAAGGCACTCTGTCGACAGATTGTCGTTTGAGGCATTTGATGTCAAGTTAATTTTCTGATTTTGAGGCGACATCCCTGCCTGTTTTTCCCGAAATGAAACTCCCGGGTCTCCATGTTGAGTAACTACTTTCGTGGAATTGCGCCCTGCTAAAACGCGAAGAATACTGGAGTTGGGTAGGTTGCGTCTGGAGGACGTTGCCAGTGGGTACTGGACGCCGCCTTTCAAGTGGTCGAGTGGCTAGGTCAGCCATTACGGTTCGAGTCCGTCGTCCTCCGCACGGCTGCTCGGCACAAGAATTCGGCGGTATAATAAGAATGCTTGATAGGTGGCGTACCAACTGGTAACGTAGCAGGCCCCGCCTGACCAGCGGGGCTTTTGAATTTGTGGTTCATGAGTTGACCGAAGGAAGCGCTGCTCTACGCTGATAATAGTTTCGCAGACGTGTCCAAGCCCCGCGCTCGCGCGGGGCTTTTTGGTCTTATGGGGATGACGACGGCTATGCCATGCAACGAGAAGAGAATATCGGCGCGAGAGAAGTGCTCGGGCATGACCACATATCCGACGACGACAAATTGGTAGCGGCGCTGCACCTGTTCTAATACCGTGAGAAACAAATCGTGCCGGTGCCGGGTACCAAGCAAGGGACGCCGCTGGTAGCAACTGCATGTAATGAAGTGGAGGTCTCCGGTGCCGTAATAGCGTTTGAGACCCCAGGGCATGACGTGAGATTAAGGGGCGTAAGCAGGTTTTGCGGTGACTGGAAGCACTCGGAAATGGTGACGAATGTCCGAGTTAGTGCGAGCGAAGGCCCCATGTCTCGAAACCCGCGAGACATGGGGCACCCCGCGAGGGACGGAGCGGGGATATCCGGGCGCAGCTTTCCTGGGCGCGCGGCGTACAATAGCGGCATGAAAGCCACGGCGGGTGTGAAGAAGGAAGAAGGAGCTCGGTTCCTCCATTACTTCGGACCCCTGCTGGAGGCCTTGCGCACTCTGGGCGGATCAGGTACGCCCGACGAGGTTGTCGAGCGCATCGCGCTTGACCTTAATCTTCCCGACGAGCTTCAGAACGAGACCCTTCCGTCTGGGGAGTCGCGTTTTCGGAACCAAGTGGCTTGGGCGCGGTTCTACCTCGTCCGTGAGGGGCTTCTCGATTCATCAAAGCGTGGCGTCTGGAGTCTCACAGAACGAGGTCGGTCAACAAAGCTCTCGCTCGAACAAGCACGCGAGATTCGTCGAAGATGGGTTCGCGTCTTTGAAGAGGAGCGTCGCAAAAAGTCGGATCTCATAGAAAGCAGTCCCCCGACGGAGGAAGAGTCCGAAACCGTCACAGACCTACAGACGCAACTTATTACCACGCTTCGCGCACTTCCAGCTGAAGGTTTTGAGCGGTTGTCGCAGCGTCTACTCCGGGAAGCGGGTTTTGTCCAAGTCGTGGTTACAGGCCGAAGCGGTGACGGTGGCATCGACGGATACGGCACTCTTCAAGTTAATCCGCTTGTTTCGTTTAAGGTCCTGTTTCAGTGCAAACGTTACACAGGGTCCGTCTCTCCGTCCCAGGTACGGGATTTTCGAGGGGCCATGTCTGGTCGTGCGGATAAAGGCATCATCATTACCACTGGCACCTTCACGGCCGAAGCTCGCCGAGAGGCTTCCCGGGACGGCGTCCCGCCCCTTGAGTTAATTGATGGGGAGAAGCTTGTCGAAATGTTCAGGGAACTTGAGTTTGGGCTCAAGCCGCTGAAGACTTTTGAAATCGACAAACCATTCTTTGAGGAATTCAAGAGATAGTCGATATCGGCGGTTCAGCCCAGACTTCGCGTCAGTCCCAACTGTAAGCAAAATCCCAAAGCGGCTGGCGGCAGTGGAATCCCACCCTTCAAAAAACGAAGGGTGGGGCACCCTCGGCCTGTGCCTCGAGTGGCAAGATGCATAGGTCCTTCGCTTCCCTCAGAATGACAGCCGAAGGTCTTAACGAGAACTGACAACTGAGAGTTGTTCTCCTACTCCCACTCGATCGTGCCGGGAGGTTTCGAAGTTACGTCGTAAACTACGCGGTTCACGCCGCGGACTTCGTTTACTATGCGGTTTGAAATTGTCTTCAGGACTTCGTGGGGGAGGGGGACCCAGTCGGCGGTCATGCCGTCTTCGGAGTGGACGGCTCGGATGGCGCAGGTGTAGGCGTAGGTGCGCTGGTCGCCCATGACTCCGACGGACATTACGGGGAGGAGCACGGCGAAGGATTGCCAGATTTTGTGGTAGAGGCCGGCTTTTTTGATTTCGGTGACGACGACATCGTCGCACTCGCGGAGCAGGTCGGCGCGTGCTTTAGTTACTTCACCCAAGATGCGCACGGCCAGGCCGGGGCCGGGGAAGGGCTGGCGCTGCAGGATGTCTTCGGGCATGCCGAGGTCGCGGCCGATGCGGCGGACTTCATCCTTGAATAAGTCTTTGAGCGGCTCGATCAGCTTGAGCTTCATTTTTGCGGGCAGGCCTCCGACGTTGTGGTGCGACTTGATGACCTCGGAGGGGCCGCGCACGGAGCGCGATTCGATGACGTCGGGATAGAGAGTGCCCTGGACGAGCCACTTAACGTGGCCCTCTTCTTTCTCAATTCGGCGCGCCTCTTTTTCGAAGACCTTGATGAACTCGTTGCCGATGATTTTGCGCTTCTTCTCGGGCTCGGTGACGCCTGCTAGTTTCTTCATGAAGCGGTCGGTGGCATCGACGGCGACGATGTGCAGGCCGAGTTTGTCGCGCAGGTTCTGCTGGACTTTCTGGAATTCGTTTTTGCGGAGGACGCCGTTGTCGACGAAGACGCAGGTGAGGCGCGTTTTTCCTGAATCGTCGCGCATGGCGCGATCGACTAGAACCGCCGCTACTGACGAATCGACACCGCCGGAAAGAGCGCAGATGGCGCGGCCTTTGCCGACCTGCTCTCGCACCTGCGCTACGGTTGCGTCGATGAAGTGCTGGCCGGTCCAGGTGGGAGTGGCTCCGCAGATGTTGAGGGCGAAGTTGCGCAGGATGTCTTTGCCGAGCGGGGTGTGATGAACCTCGGGATGGAACTGCACGGCCCACATTCTGCGCTCGGGATTTTCGATGGCGGCCGCAGCATCCGGCGTCTTGGCTGTGAGGCGGAATCCGGCGGGGAGTTCGTCGGCGGAATCGCCGTGGGACATCCAGACGGCTAGTGACTTGGGCAGGCCGTGGAAGAGTTGCGAGTCGGCAACTTGAAGATCGACGTTGGCGTGGCCGTATTCGCGCTTGGCCGCGGGACGGACTTTGCCTCCGAGGGCGTAGACCATGAATTGGAGGCCGTAGCAGATGCCGAGCACGGGGACTCCGAGTTCGAAAACTTTTTTGTCGGCGTGCGGCGCGCCCTTGTCGTAGACGGACGACGGGCCTCCGGAGAGGACGATGCCGACGGGCGAGTAGCTGCGAATCTCGGCGAGCGTGGCGTTGAAGGGGAGGACTACCGAGAAGACTTTTTGTTCGCGGATGCGGCGCG
>PLHN01000110.1 GCA_003139975.1 Acidobacteriaceae bacterium | reverse complement strand
ACCGCCCGGCCTTCGGGAGAAATTGCCCACAAAACGTAGGTCAGATACTCATTGCCGAAACTCGTCGGCTTCTGCAGGCCGCCAAATTCCGCGTCAATCTCAATGGACCCGCGCTTGCTATCTACCTTGGCTTCACCGTTCGCTATGGGCATCAAGGCCGTGCCCGCAAAATCGAGTCGGGAGGCTCCGCTGCGATGCTCGTAGTTGACGGCCTGGACGCTGCGGCTGACTACGTTCACTCGAAATATCGGAGTCGGACTTACCGGTTCGACGGCCGGGGTTGTTTGAGAGTTGGTTTGAGCGAAAACGCTCAGACTGAATGTGATTCCGACTGCTAACAAAAGCTTGGTCTTCAAAGTATCTCCTTTGAGGCGGACGTCTGCCGCGTTGCGTTCTATCGACCTTGCGTTGGCGCGCTCAGCATTCGAGGCGGGCTTCCCCTGCGCATGGTTTAACTACCGATGTGGATTCGGGAAAGCGAATTAAAGAGTCCAAACACATTCAGTATCCACAGAACCACGGCGATGACCACGACGCCATTCAAAATTGACTTAATTTGTCCCTGCATGGGAATGAAGCGATTCACCAGCCACAGGAGGACACCTACCACGATTAGGACTTCCAGCAATTGAATTAGAGGCATGATTTGTTGACCTTCCTTCCTTACTTTCGCGGGCTAACTCCTCTCATCCGCGTGGAGGTTCGCCCTGCTATCGATGTTCGAGACCTTGCCATCGTGTATCGGCACGAGGTGCCGCGGCGTAGACCCGGATGAAGATTGCCGATTAGCTGGATGTGGCCGCTTGCTCAGCGGCCTGAAATGAGAGCTGCGAATCAGCGTCGCGGCTCAGTCTGCACACTCAGTAGGAATGTAGAATCGCAGATGGCCAGTCTCGCGTCTGAGCAAGATAGCTCACTTGCTGCAAATTCAGGATTGCGACGCCTTCCGGCTTCAAATCGACCGTACTTCGGTTGGGGCAATGTCGCTCAGCGGAACATGCGGACGATCGGCAACGCTCGGCCGGATAGAATGCATCAGAGCCCAGGAATACTCGAACTCTTGTCCACACTTCAGGCAGACCTGGTACGTCCGTTTCTTGATCGTGAAAACACCACTGCGTTGGTGATGATGGCATCCGAAAGCAAACTGAACAATCCAAAGGAGAGGTTTCATAAATCCTTGGCTCGCTGCCGGCGCACGCAACTTGCGCTTGGCTCCGGCCAACTTAGAGAGAGCCCGCGTGGGGAGGCGATTTCCAAACTCTCCGTTGGGAAACAGTCCGTTTGGCACTGACATGGCGTCCCTCGTGTGTTGAGAACAGCTAGTGAAAGGCACTTCCCAGGTGGCTTCGAAGATCACCGGAGCCGGTTTGAGACCATGATGCTGGTGTAGTCACACCGGTTCCGGCTAAGTGTTCTCGACCGGTCCAGTTGGCTCCCTGTCAGTATTCAACGAAAGTGGACTTGCGGACTGATCAAAATTGACCAAATCACTAAAGAGCGGTGCAGACTACCGGATTGGACCGCGCCCTGGGTATTTGGCGGTTCAGCCTTCCGGTTCACAGGTGAGCAATTTTGATCAGAATCACGAGAACCTTCTTTGATATACATAACCCGCATGGGTACTAACAGCACTCTGTTGTGTATACACCGCGATCCAGCTCAACTGAGTTTGTTGCAAGAAAACGGATATGAGTTGGCAACCGCTACCAACGGTTCAGATGGTCTGCGCCTTTTCATGTCGCGGCCGGTGGATGCCGTTGTCCTGGAGTACCACCTTGGTCTCCTGGATGGAGCGGCTATCGCCGATGAGATCAAGCAAGTCCGGCCCGAGGTACCCATTGTCATGCTGGCCGATCACCTGGAACTGCCCGACGGTGCGTTAAAGTCCGTCGATGCGCTCGTGGCCAAGTCCGATGGGGCTCATTTCCTGCTGGCCACTGTCCACTTCGTAATGAACGTGAAGCCAACCCAGCGTCATGAGGCGCAGCTAAGAGCCCAAACGCCGGCACGGCTGCGGCATCCTGGCAGGTCAAGAGCTGGAGCGAACCCCGCGCAGGCCAGTGCCTCACAACCTATAGATAAGGCGACGGATGGGCCATTTTCGCAAGAAGTCTGGCGAAACATACGGAATGGAACTATGCAATTCTGACCAGACGCGCCTCATTGGCTGCGCTCGCGACCACCCCGGAATCAAGCAATTTCATCGAGGCGAAACACCTTTTCGGATTAGAATTGTGCATATGGAGGCCCTTGCATTGGCGAATAAGCAGAGCCGCGGGTTCAATCCCACGACATTCCTCGCGACCATTGGCGAAGGGCGGAAGCACTTGACTTTCGCCAAGAAGCAAGGCATCTTCGCGCAGGGGGACCCGGCGGACGCCGTCTTCTATATCCAGAAGGGCAAAGTGAGGCTCACCGTCGTCTCCAAAGTCGGCAAAGAAGCAACCATCGGCATATTAGCGGACGGGAACTTCTTTGGTGAGGGCGCGCTGGCTGGTCAGAACCTGCGCATGGGATCTGCTGCGGCCATGACGGATTGTGAAGTTCTGCGCATCGACAAGAAAGCGATGATGGATGCGCTGCACCGCGAGCACGCGTTTTCCGATCTGTTCGTGGCGTATTTGCTGGCGCGGAACGTCCGCTACGAAGAGGATCTGGTCGACCAGCTGTTCAACTCCAGTGAAAAGCGTCTCGCGCGCGTTCTTCTTCTGCTTGCTCATTTTGGCAAGGAAGGTGTGCCCGAAACGGTGGTCCCCAAGATCAGTCAGGAGAGCTTGGCCGAGATGGTCGGGACCACGCGTTCGCGGATCAGCTTCTTCATGAACCGGTTCCGGAAACTCGGTTTTGTCGATTACTCCGGCGGCCCCGAAGGCGGGTTGCAGGTCCACAGCTCGCTGCTGAGTGTCGTTCTGCACGACTAGCTTGTCCGCTGCAAATTCTATTGCGAGGATTGGATATGAAAGTGTTGCTGTATGCAGGACTGCTCCTGGTCGTGCTTGGCGTCGCATCCCTCGTCGTGCCCATCCCCCACACCGAGACCGAGGGCATCAAGGTCGGAAGTGCGAACTTCGGCGTTCAGACCAGTCACAGTGAGCGAGTTTCGCCAGTCATCAGTGTCGTGCTGATCGCGGGCGGGATCGCGCTGAGCATTGCTGGTTCGCGTTCGCGAAACTGACGCGAATTCGCCACTCGCAGCTCAACGGGGTTCCGCGGTGGCAGGGCTTGAGTGGATCGCTTTCGTCGACTCCCAGGGCGTGGGTGGAAAGTTGCGGGTCACTCCCGGTTCGGTTGCCTTGCTTTGCCGATG
>PLHN01000140.1 GCA_003139975.1 Acidobacteriaceae bacterium | reverse complement strand
AGCCCGCTGGCGCCTTCGGTGGCATCCACCAGGAAGAGCACGATGTCGGCGCCTTCGATGTTCTTGCGAGCCATGACCACCGACAGCTTTTCCGCCATCAGTTCGGTCTTGCCTTTGCGGCGGATGCCCGCCGTATCAATGAACCGGACCTTGCGGCCCTTGTATTCGATGACTTCATCGATGGAATCGCGGGTTGTGCCGGCAATGGGCGAGACGATCGCGCGATCGGCTCCGGTGAGCTGATTCAGCAACGTGGATTTGCCGACGTTGGGATGGCCGATGATGGCAACTTTGATTTCGTGGGGAGGAAGGTCGTCGGTCGTTGGTCGTTGGTCGTCCGCATCCGCGTCCGGTGCGTCGCTGTTCTCTGCGACCTCTGCGGGTTTCTCAGCGACCTTTGCGGTTAAAGGTTTTTGTTCTGCCGGCAGCAGGGGAAGGACGGCGTCCAGCAGATCGTCAATCCCACGCCCATGCTCAGCTGAGATCCCAAACACATTCCGAATTCCCAGTTCGTGAAATTCCCCCACCAACGATTCCTGCTTGTCGCTGTCCACCTTGTTCACTGCCAGAAACAGAGGCTTCCCCATGCGCTGTAGCAGCCGGATGAGTTCGCGATCCGGACCCGCCAGTTCGGTCCGGGCGTCCACCACCACGATGACGCCAACCGCCTCCTTGAGAGCAACCTTGGCCTGGCGAAAAATCTCCGACGGAATGAATTCCTTATCCTCGGGAACAATGCCGCCGGTATCCACCACGCGAAACGAGTGTCCGAGCCATTCGGCTTCGCCGTAGAGCCGGTCGCGTGTGATGCCCGGCTCGTCGCCCACAATGGCGCGGCGCGATCCGGTCAGCTTGTTGAACAGCGTCGATTTGCCGACGTTGGGGCGGCCCACGATGGCGAGGAGCGGTAAGACCGGCGAATTTGTGCTTGAAGGAGTTTGTTTCACTGAGAACCGAGAACTGAAAACCGCAAACTGTATTATAGAGACTCCGTGGCTTCTTCTTCCCATCCAGTATCGGCCGGCGCGGGATTCTCGCTCTACCAGTTCTTCTCGCCCGGCGGCGTGCTCGCGAAAACGCATCCCGCCTACGAATTCCGTCGCGGCCAATTGCAGATGGCGCAAGCGGTGGAAGAAGCGCTCGAAGAGAAACGTCATCTGATCGTCGAAGCCGGCACCGGTACGGGCAAGACGCTCGCTTATCTCCTGCCGGTCATCCGCTCGGGCAAGCGCGTCATCATTTCGACCGGCACAAAGAACCTGCAGGAGCAGCTGTTCTTCAAGGACGTGCCGTTTCTGGAGCGGGCGCTGTTTGGGGCCGATGCTCAGCCGGACGGGCAGAATGCCCGTCCCCACACGCGCCTCTCCGTTTGCTACATGAAAGGCCGCAACAATTATCTTTGCCGCAAGAAGCTCTATGACCTCACCGATCAGCCCGTCCTCAGCGGCCTGGAGGAAATTGAACACTATCGCGCGATTGCGGCATGGGAAAAGACAACGGGCACCGGCGACCGTTCCGAACTCGCCGAACTGCCCGAGGCGAGCGCGCTTTGGCATAAGCTCGATGCGCGCGCGGATACCTGCCTTGGCCAGAAATGCAAAGAGTGGGAGCGCTGCTTCATCACCGACATGCGGCGGCGCGCCGCCGAGAGCGACATCATCATCGTCAACCATCACCTGTTTTTCGCCGATCTCGCCATCAAGCTCGAAGCCGATGGCGCGCCCGACGCCGGTGTGCTGCCGGATTGCGGCGCGGTCATTTTCGATGAGGCTCACGAACTGGAAGAAGTTGCCGGGAACTACTTCGGCATTTCGGTGAGCAACCTGCGCATGGAAGAACTGGCGCGCGATACCGAGCACCTGCTGCAGCGCGAAAAGTTGTACACGCCGCAGATGTCGAGCGCGATTCAGTCGCTGCGCGAGCGCTCACAGTTGTTCTTCTCGCTGTTGCCGGCGCACGAAGGCCGCATCGCCTTTGACGCGCGCCGAGAATTTCTGGAAGAAAACGGCGACGAATACCTCGCGCTCAATCACGCTCTGACGCGGCTCTCGGCCGAATTCGAACGCCTCCCACAAAAGCCAGACGAAGTTTTCACACTCGCGCGCCGAGCGCAGCAATTGCAGGTTCAACTCGGCTTTGTAATGGAGAACGAGGATCCGAACACGGTCTTCTGGATCGAACGGCGAAGTTTTCGCGGAGCGCCGGGCGCGTCTGCACGGCGGAAACCAGCAGAGGTGAAGAGCTCGGGCGGCCGCAGCAATGTTTACTTGCAGGCCACGCCCATCGAGGTCGGCCCCATCTTGCGCGAATGCCTGTGGTCGAAACTTGAGACCGCCGTTCTTACTTCGGCCACACTTGCGGTTGGCGGCGGCTTCGACTACATCCGGCAGCGACTCGGACTTGACCACGCCCGCGAGCTCGTTGTTCCCTCGCACTTCGATTATGAGAGCCAGGCGATTCTTTACGTCCCGCCCGATCTGCCTGACCCACGCACTCCACAATTTGCGGCCGAGGCCACCGGCGTCATAAGCCGTTTACTGGAGATCACGCGCGGCCGCGCTTTCGTGCTCTTCACCAGCTACGCGCAAATGAACGATATCTACGACCAACTTCTCGGCGTCATCAATTTCCCCATGCTCAAGCAGGGAGACGCGCCAAAATCCGCGCTGCTTGAGGAGTTCCGGCTCACTCCGAACGCCGTGCTGTTCGGGACTTCGTCGTTCTGGCAGGGTGTCGACGTGCAGGGCGAGCAATTGAGCTGTGTGATTATCGACCGGCTGCCGTTCGCGGTGCCGAGCGATCCGGTGGTGGCCGCGCGCGTGAAGGCCATTGACCGAGCGGGCGGCAATGCCTTCAGCGATTACCAGGTGCCCAGCGCAGTCATCACGCTGAAACAAGGCTTTGGGCGCCTCATCCGGTCGCTGCACGACCGCGGGCTGCTGGCGCTGCTCGATAATCGGATTCTGAAGAAATCCTACGGGCGGGTATTTGTGGAGAGCCTGCCGAACTACACGAGGACAACGGACATTCGGAAGGTGGAGGAATTCTTCGGGGCGGGCGGGGACTCCTAGCTCAGTAGGAAGGATTTGCTGGTAGGACGGGCGAACCGCCCGTCCCTCCAGCGAGAATCTACTCTTCCACTACCGCTTCTTTTCCAACCAGCACCTTCAGGTGCGTAGTCACATCCTTGTGCAGCTTGATCGGCACAATGAACTCACCGATAGTCTTCAGCGGTTCGTGCAGCTGAATCTTGCGGCGATCAATGTGGAAGCTCTTCTTCTCGAGCGCTTCGGCGATGTCGCCCGCCGTCACGGATCCGAACAACTGATCGTTTTCGCCCGATTTACGAGTGAACGACACTTCCAGCCCGTCAAATTGCTTCGACAGCTCTTCGGCTTCGGATTTCTCCTTCGCCGAGCGGCGCACGGCCGCGGCCTTCATCTGCTCGATGACCGCCTTATTGGCGGCGTTGGCTTCGATTGCGAGCTTCCGGGGCAAAAGAAAATTTCGCCCATATCCTTCGGCGACCTTCACCACCTCGCCGCGATTGCCCAGCTTGGCCACATCTTCCTTGAGTATGACTTCCATGCGATGACTCCTTGAGATCGTCGTTGGTCGCTGGTCGTTGGT
>PLHN01000275.1 GCA_003139975.1 Acidobacteriaceae bacterium | reverse complement strand
GACGCTTCGAAGCCTTGACCTGCGACCTCGCTAGGAAGTAAGCGCTTTCGGCAGCGAGGAAACAATTGTCAAATTCGGTTGTTTATTGTCAAGACGCGCCGGGCTGTGGAAATTGCGATGGCGCTTATCTCATGACCGAAAGAGTTCTCTTGTTTTTGGTCACACGTGGGTTACTGCGGTCCTGACAGGAAACTCAGAGCCCTAGTTTGTGGCATAAGAGGACGAAACGGATTGCGAGGATTTTAGGCAGTTTATACAATCTCGGGATGGTTCTCCAGGCTCGGAGAATTTTGCTAACAATTGAGACCGCATCTGCTTTGGAGTCTGCGCGTACACCTTCCTGAAGTCTCTATAGAAATTGCTGACATCGCGATAGCCGGACGCAACGGCTATTTCCTTTATTGAGAGCGCGTGGTTACGGGATAGTTTAGCAGCCCGAGTCATCTTTACTTCGAGCAAGTACCGCTGCAGAGCCATGCCAACTTCTCTCTTGAAGAGCCGACGCAGTCGTGGTTCGGATAGACCCAGCAAACGGCTGGCTGACGCCAGAGCCGATTCCATATGGATTGCTTTTTCTCCAATGATCCGGAGCATGATTTTGATCCGTGGATCCATGCGGTTTCCCCATTTGCTGCTGGAATCGCGTGCTAGAGGCTGGTTGGTTCTTTATCGTGCACGCGTTCAACCAAACTCGCTGAGACTCTCCGCGTGTACGATTTCAGAAACAAGCTGTTGAAAACGGGGAGGTAAGGTTCTACTCCATAACGAATGTGGCCTGACCGGTGATGATCAGACCGTCGGAACCAAACAGAAATGTTAGGTGGCCCTAACAACGATGTGAGGTCAAGCGCATGAATAGCTTCTTCCTTTGGCAGGTCAAACTTGGGACCAATTTAGGTCCAATTGGGTCCGAACACCATCCAAAACGGTAGTACATGACGCAGATCCGACCAAAGCGGGCCAATCACATAGCACAAATTAGTTTGCCGTGGGCGCAGGGGGTCCGCGGTTCNNTCAAATCCGCGCGCCCCGACCAAGTCTCACTGTTCGCCTATTTGTTGGCCGCCGCGGGTTTCAGTACCGCTGTGTTCCGCTCGTCGGCGGCAATCATGCGGTAGAACTTTTTCAACTCATCCATCTTGCTCACTGGTACGCTGAGTTCCTTGATTTCGAGGCTGCGCGTGTAGTGCAACGTGTGCCCGTTCGCTTTAGTCTTGCTGTGGTAGCTGGCAAAACTATAGTCTGCATCCACCGGCGGCGGTAACTCGTCCAACTCATACCCTGCCGGCAGCTCGATGTCAAAGGAATCGGTGTCGCGCAAGGGGCCTTCAAATTCGTAGGGATACTTGCGCGGCTCTTTGGTTTCCAACACCGCCGACGACTTTGCGCCCAGCACCCGCACCAGCAGTAGATTCCCCGCAAGTTTGGCATAGTTGGCCGACTGGAAGCTGTAATTGAAGCCGAAGGGCTGGTCGGTCCGCTCGAGGTTGACCAGGCTCGCTTTTACGATTTGAAAGTTGGGAAGCGAACCGGCCAGCAGTCTTCGATCGGCTTAACGCGATCAGTGCTCTTCGTGGCGAATCGCAATCGCCGCCGTTCGCGCGAGGCTTGGTCTCCCACGCGTAACTCACTAACGTCTCCTTTTAGATTTCCGTTGCCATCAAGCGTCAGCTTACCCACGCGTTGGATGCTGTTCATGCCAGAAGGTTGCTGAGGCAACTCCACTCGTTCACCACCGCTGGGCATAACCAGCAGTCCGTAGTTAGCCTGCAGATATCCACCAATTTGACCGAATGGTATCGTCACGTCATAAGTCGGGTCGAAGACAAGAATCCTTCCGAATTTCGGATGGCGTATCACCGAGATTCGCGAAGGATCGCTTACGTCGTCCGGTAGCTTGATCGCGAGAATCACATGGTCGAACGCATTGTGAGCCGGCGTATCGCGCGTAACCGAGCCGCGCTCCGTGTTGATCACCACGTGATAGGAGTCCACCCCAATTTCTTGTAACATCGTCCGCAGCCACGTCGCCTTGTCTTACAGTCGCCATACTTGTGTGCGAAAACGTCGGGTGCAGCATGCGGGTGCCAGCCGCCGGGCAATGAACGCTGCCCTCGGCTCTAAAGATCGTACTTCTTCATCAGGTGCCGGAACGAGCGGTAGGAAATTCCCAGCACATCGGCGGCGCGCACTTGCACGCCTTGCGTTTGCCCGAGCGCGGACTGCAGCAACGAGCGTTCGATCTGCGCCACATAGTCTTCCATGTTGACGCCTTCGGGCAGGACCGCACCTGGGGCGGAGGTGAAAGCGGTCTCAGCGCCGGCAGCAACCGCCCGTGCCTTGGGACGCTCGGCGGGCAGCTCGACGTGCAACTCGTTGCCGATCTCGAGCGCAACCGCGCGCTCAATGGTGTTTTCCAGTTGCCGGACGTTGCCGGGCCATTCGTAGCGGGTAAGTGCTTCGAGTGAAGCCGCTCCCAGTCCATGAATGCTTTTTCCAGCCCCCGGTGCGTACTTCTTCAAAAAATGATTGGCGAGCAGGGGAATGTCTTCGCGGCGCTCGCGCAGGCTGGGGACGCGAATCGGAATGACGTTAAGCCGGTAATACAGGTCCTCGCGGAACACGCCCTCGCTAACTTGCTTGTCGAGGTCGCGGTTGGTGGCGGCAATTACGCGCACATCGACCGCGATTTCGCTCGTGCCGCCCACCGGACGCACGGTGCGCTCCTGCAGCACGCGCAGCAGCTTGACCTGCATCGGCATGGTCATCTCAGCGATCTCGTCGAGGAAGATCGTGCCCTGATCGGCGACTTCGAACAGCCCGCGCCGGTTCTGATTGGCCCCCGTAAAGGCTCCCTTAACGTAGCCAAACAGTTCGCTTTCGAGCAGCGTTTCCGGGAACGCGCCGCAGTTGACGGAAACAAATGCTTCGGCCGCGCGCGGCGAACAGGTGTGTACGGCACGGGCCACGAGTTCTTTGCCGGTTCCGCTTTCTCCG
>PLHN01000269.1 GCA_003139975.1 Acidobacteriaceae bacterium | reverse complement strand
GCAGCACGGTATCAACTACAAGCAGCACGACTACGAGGAGGTCGTAAAGAACCTTACCCACGGCGAGGGCGTGGACGCGGTCTTCGAAATGCTGGGCGGCGAGCACACCGCCAAAAGCCTGCGCTGCCTGCGCGACTTCGGACGCGTTATCGTTTACGGCGCAGCCACCGGAGAAACTCCGCTGCTCGACACACGTGTGCTTTACGCCAAGGGCGCCAGCGTGCACGGCCTCTGGCTCAGCTATCTCAGCCAGAACCGCCCGCTCATGGAATCGGCATGGAAGCAGCTCTCGGAATGGCTAGCCGATGGGAAACTGAATCCCGTCATCGGGAAAGTGTTTCCGCTCGCCGATGCACGCGCCGCCTACACGCTGATGCAGGAAGGGAAAAATTACGGCAAGATTGTACTGAAAATCGCATGAAGATAAGCTGCTGATCTTCAGTAAACGCGCGCAAGACCTCTTGCCCTTCGCATTCACCGGGAATGTGCAGCAAGTCACGCCCTCGAAAATCATTCTGGCCTAACCGCGACAGTCCCAATCCTGACTAGACATACTCCGGATGTTGCAGCCAAACCTATCGCAGAACTGCTAACGCGCTGCCCGCTTACGCGTCCAATAAATATCTTCGCTAAGTCGGGAACTTCCCGGAACCGGGATGCGTATTTTGAATCGAATCAAGATGGGGCAGGAGGAAACTCTGACTCTAAGAATCTAGATATCTTGCAGGGTGACAGGACTCAACTCACGCATGGTTTGGCGGCCCTGGTGAGCCGAGTCCGGCAAAAGGATGGCAACGAGTCGACCTCGCTTCCCTTTGCGTCACCCTGACAGGTGCATTGTAAGACTTCGCTGCAAAAAGGCAAGTCGTCGATGGCCCGCTCCGAACCAGCCGCCCATGAGGTCCCGGCCAGAAACCGGGCAGAAAGAGGATCGTATGAAACTGAACAATCTGGCAAAGAGTGTGGTGCTCGGGCTGGCGGTCTTCGTCGCAACGGGTGCTTTCGCGAGCAACAAAGGAAGTCTGCACATTCAAGAAACGGTTGAGGTGAATGGACAACAGATTCCGGCCGGTGATTACCAGATCCGCTGGGAAGGCACCGGGGCGAACGTGGAACTGAGTGTCATGCAGGGCAAGAAAGAACTCGCTAAGACGACCGCTAAGGAAGTCGAACTCCAGCAGGCTTCGTCGTATAACGCGGCGATTGTCAACCACAGCAACGGGAAAGCATCGGTTTCGGAAATTCGCTTCGCCGGAAAGAAAACCGCGCTTGACATCGGCGGGTCCGACCGCGCGTCAATGGGCGATAGCTCCAAGTAAGCCCGAACCGTTCAAAGTAAGCACACGCCTATTGAGAAGCCGGGAGCACCTTGTGCTCCCTTTTTCTCCTGTCCTCAAATAGAGGACGGAAAAACGTTGGTGTTGCACCTGATTTTGGGTGGCGCAGCGCCGCGGCCCCAGCACCCCCGGTTTTGGCGTGATGGGGTGGAGCGGTTCATCGCCGCGATAGCGCTTTGTCTTGAATACGGGCTTCAGCCGCCAAGGGAGGCTGCTGCGAAGAAAACAATTCTTCCCCAGCCTCCTAAGCTGTTATCTGGCCAACGACACCGAGATGGCTTGTTAGTCGCTCTGGAGCGGGATCCAACTCATATCTTCCGCCTGCCGAAGAGAACAGATAGTCCTCCGGTTTCGGCGCCAGGCCGGATCGCACCGGACTCGCCCATATGAACTCGCAATACCGCTCGAAGTCCTCACTATCTCGAATCCCGTGATTCGTGAAGCTGGCCTGCCAGACCGGTACGCTCGATTTCAGCCGGAAAGAAAATCCTCCCTTAATGAAATGCACGGCCCGCTCAAGCGAAACCTCCGGAGTCGGTGTGATCAGCCCGTGAAAGCGGTCCGGCATAAGCACGAATTCGTGCAGCAGGTATCTTTGCTCTCGTCGATAGCCCAGTAGTACATCCATGAATAAATCCGCCGCCCCAGCCGATTGGAAGACCGTCGTCCGTTGCGCAGTCTCGGACGTAACGAAATATGTCTGCTCCATCCCGGAAAAAGTAGATTCCCGAGATGAAACAAGATAGGAGCCCCGTCACACTGGATTTGTTCAATTAGCGGCATCGCAAATTGAGACGGCGGATCGAGATAGGAAAGCTGCGCGAAGAGCGTCGCCATCCGAACGTCACAAGGCCGGAGTGATAGCAGTCACGGATTGCTATCACCTGATGTGCGTAATTTGGATTGCTCCCCGGAATCTGGTCTCCCGAGAAGAGTCTAGCTGCGCTTTGTTTAGTTTTTCAACGCACATGACATTCGTAACCCAAGTAGGTGATTCGGAAGTGCAATCCATGTTCCCACCGTTGTACACCAACCTTAGTGCAAGTCATAGATCGAAAGGCTACTGACATGAAATCTTACGTTCGCATTGAAGGAGCTATTCTCCTGATGGCTTTTGCTTGCTTTCTCGTGGGCTGCAGTTCGTCAACTGCCCCGATCGCCGTCACCCTAAGCGCCGCCCCCACCGCGATCGACGGGGGGCAAACATCTGCCATTACCGCCACCGTTGCGAACGACTCCAAGAATGCGGGAGTAACGTGGGGCTCTGTGTCCTCCGGGTCACTAAGCGGCACGTCCACGACGGTCGCCACCTACACTGCGGCCATCGTCACGACCCAGACCCCAGTAACTGTAACGGCAACGTCAATCACTGACACATCGAAATCCGGTTCCGTGCAGATCACGGTCAATCCGCTGCCTGCTATCAGTACGACCACTCCTCCCGGCCCGGCGGCCTCTGGCCAAGGCTACACCTACACGTTAGCCGCGACCGGCGGCACCGCTCCGTTTACTTGGAGCGTCACACCAGCGCTTCCCGCGGGATTAAGCTTGGCTCCAAGCTCGGGAGTCGTCAGCGGCACGCCGACACAGTCAAGCGCAAGCAATTCATCGTATACGTTCAAGGTCACGGATGCCACGGGAGCTTTTGAAACTCAGCCTTTCTCGATCGCGGTGAGCGCGCCTCCGGCGCTCTCTGTTACAACCGCGAGTTTGCCAGGCGCGACCGTTGGCACGGCATATGCTGCCCCCAACCTAACCCAATCCGGCGGAGTTGGCCCCTACACGTGGGCCCTCGTCAGCGGCCCCTCTTGGCTCTCAGTCAGTTCGTCCGGTGCGCTCTCGGGCACACCGACCTCGAACTCGGGCAGCCCGGTTGCTGTCACTGTTAGTGTGACGGATTCGGAAACGCCGAACAAGGTTACAGCCAACAGCTCCGGCCTGAGCATCACCATCGGTCTGGCGCCTTTGCAGATCTCGACAACGTCACTGCCGGGAGGCGCCGTCGGCGGAGCCTATGCAGGCACGGTGAGTGCCACCGGCGGACTTCCTCCCTACAAGAATTGGAGCCTCAGCGGCCAGCCGTCTTGGCTTTCCATCAACTCCTCGACTGGAGCGCTCTCGGGGACGCCGACCGCGGCGGCAACCACCCCAAGCTTTACGGTCTCGGTTCAGGATTCGGAAAGCTCGCCCCAGACCGCGCAGCAATCCTTCACCATCACCGTGAATGCCGCCCTGGCAATCACTACTTCGTCCCTGGGAGTAGCAACCGTCGGCCAGGACTACAGCGATACGGTGCAGGCCAGCGGCGGAGTCACTCCGTATACGTGGAGCCTCAGCGGGGAGCCGTCTTGGCTCTCGATCAACTCCTCCACCGGTGCGCTCTCGGGCACGCCGACTGCCGCCGGAACCACCCCGAGCTTCACCGTACAGGTCCAGGATTCGGAAGGCACTACGAAGCAAGCCACCTTTACCATCACCGTTAATGCAGCCTCAGCCTGTACCGGCACGCTGAACAACGGCCTACTCAACGGCCACTACGCCTTCATGATGAAGGGTTGGAGCGGTTCCAACACAGCCACCTCGGCTGCCGGCAGTTTCGTAGCCGATGGCAGCGGAGACCTGAGCGGTGGCTTGATCGATGTCGCCGACCAAAGCAAAAATCCAGGGACCCAGAGCCTTCAGTTCACCGGGACGTATTGTGTAGGCTCGGACAATCTCGCCATCCTTACCGTAAACCCAACTGGCGGTAATACGGCCACCTTTGCGGCCGCACTGGACGCAAGCGACGGCAACGGCCACATCATTGGCTACGACACCAGCGGCAAACTGATCTCTGGCCTGCTGCGCAAGCAGACCACCAGCGCATTCTCGACGGGCGTATCCGGCAACTACGCCTTTGGTTTGCTCGGAGCTGATCAGGGCGGCAGTCGCTTCGCCCTTGCCGGCCACTTCAACTCCAACAGCGGCAGCCTGACCGGCGAAGCCGATTTTGACGACGCCGGGGGCGGCTCGAACCCATCTGGAAACACAACGCTGGACTCCACCACCAATTTAACTGTGAACTCAACCACCGGCCGCGGCACGGCAACCATACTCTTCACGGGACCGGGCGCCACCATAAACTTCGTCGTCTACGTGGTCAACGCTAACGAGCTGATTATGATGGCGCTCGATTCCACCGAGAACCCGCCGATGACGATAACCGGCCGTGTGTTCACGCAAAGCAGCAGTCTGACCCTCAGCGGCACCGCCGTACTGGCGACGTCGGACATCGACAATTCGGGCCAGAGTCCGGTGTCTGAGGTGCAGGGTGGAATCCTCACCGTAACTTCTTCCGGCACTTCCGGCACGTTCAGCCTGGGGCTGGACGACAACGACGGTGGCAATCTGCAATCTGCCACCATCACAGGAGACTACAGCATAACGGCGGACGGACGCATGCCCATCAGCAACCTCGCGGGATGTCCGGGCGGCTGCAATCACGCGTCTGTCTTCTACGTCTATGGAACGAACCTGGCGTTCTCGGTTGGAACCGGCGGCGACGGGAGTTTTGGCAACATGACCGCGCAAACGGGAACGAGCTTCACGGCAAACTCGTTGGCCGCGACTTACCTGGGCGGAACTGAGGGTTCGGTCACCGACAATGGATCGGTGTCGGCCTCTACGGTTACGTTCAGCAGCAGCAACGAAACGGTGAGCGGAACCGAGGACAAGAACAGCGTCAGTGGCGGAGTCACTTCGCCGACCACCGACACGTTCAGTGCCGATTACTGCCCCGCAAGCTCTGGCACTACCTGCAGCGGCAGCAACTCCAATGGGCGATTCCTGATCTGTTCAACGAGCAGTTGCCCCGCTGGATCGCTGCAGAACATCCTCTACATGATTTCCGACTCCGAGTGGGTGATTATTGGTGCAGATTCCACCAGCACCAACCCGAAGATCGAGGCTTATCACCAGTGAGGGAGAAGTAAGTCTCGATCAGTTAGGCAAGTATCCATTGCGGACCGGCGACTCGCGTCGCTGGTTCGCTTTTTTCTTGGCCTGGACTCTGCGCTGATTCGGCAGCGCAAACTGCGCGAATGAGTAGGGCGCCCACTGGTTGACAATAGTGTCCCATGGGGCTAGGGTTGAAGGTGAGGTGGTTCCCGCCTCTTTCAGGTTCCCTGAACTAAGTCAGCCCATCTGAAGTTCTCCCCTCTTAGCGTCAACACAACCTTTAGGAGGTTGCTATGTTTGCACGCAATGTCTCGTTTCAGCTGAAACCGAACATGCTTTCTGACTATAACCGGACCCTTGAAAACGACGTTCTGCCTTTACTTCACAAGCAAAAGGGCTTCAAGGACGAAATCACACTGTCAAATCCCGGCAGCCAGCATGCGATCGTAATCAGTCTGTGGGACAACAAGGCCAATGCCGAGGCTTACAACACCACTGCCTACCCGCAAGTGTTGAAGACCCTCGGAAAATTCATCGATGGAACGCCCAAGGTTCAGACGTTTGAAGCCTGCACCTCGACCTTTCATAACGTCCCTGTAGCAGTGTAAGGATCGTCCTCCATACGGACGGCCTATTTTTAGAAGTCCGGTACCTCATCCTTGCGCGTTCTTTGGGCGCAAGGGTGGGATTCCTTGGCGTTCTCCAAACTCCAAGTTCTCGGAACGGCTATACCCCTCCCCCTCCCTACCCGGTCTATAGGAATCAAGACTTTAGCGGGTTTTTCCCGCCAAAGTCTTGAGGTGCTTAGACTTATAGGCAAAGTCTTGAGCGCGTGGGAGTTATGAAGGGCCAGTTCTCAGTTCCCGTTCTCAGTTCTCAGTTGGACCCCGCTGCGGCTTCGCCTGGGGTCGTGCCGGCTTCGTTGTCAAAGAGCGCTTGAGGTGGCCTTTGGGCCCTCGGTGAGGATCGTGGGTGGCGGTGGACACACGCGCACCTTTCCTCATCTAGAAGAGATTTTCACACGGACGGGGTGGAAAGTCTGTGACCTGGGTACGGGAAATTTGTGATGAAAAAGGGAAAGGTGGGGCGGCGCCTGGAAGCGAATAGTGAGCGAACAAAATATTTTTTGGAATACACGTATGTACGTACATGGTGTGCAGAAGCAACAGGCGAAAGGGGTTCGGGGATTTCCGGGAGGTCAAACGGGGCTTGACAACCCATGCTATGGAGACCGATTCGGGGTGCTCCGGCGTACGCGGAAGAATGGGCGGATTTTCCCGAAATGGAACGGAGAGAGGGCCCCGCGCGGCGGGATGAACTAGCCGCCACCCGTTGCTTGCTCGTGGACCGACGCTAGCTGAATCGCTAGCAGGTCCCCCAGCAGTCTCTCAAGGTCGGACAAATCGAGCTTCCCTGCCTTCCATTCCGTGTCGGCGGCTTCCAAGGCTCGATAGTAGGGCATTTCATCGCTCGCAATTTGTTCGGGGATCGTCTTTTTCCCGGGTACGCGGTATCCGAGGCGTAGGCATAGCAGCAAATACGAGATTGCTCGCGCCGTGCGGCCGTTGCCGTCAGTAAAGGGATGAATCCAGTTCAGCCCCCACAGGGCATATGCAGACAGATGGATCGGCGAACTCTTTCCCTAGTTGTCATTTACGTAGTCGCACTTTTCTTCGATCTTTTCCGGTACCAGGTGTGCGCCAACCGGCTGATGTTTGCTTCCGCCGATTTCGATTCCCGCGGGCCGCCAATTGCCTGCATACGAACTGATTCCCTCAAGGGCGAGGCGGTGAAGGTGCAACAACTGTGAGGGGCGTATCTTGAACTTGCGATCCGGGTGAGAAAAGTACTCGACCAGTTCGATGACCGCGTCGAACTGTCGTAATCCGTTCCGGGCCTCGGCGCTGGCCTTCTGGTGTGGGTCGGTGATCAGCTCGGCATCAAGCGCGCGGCTATGCCGGCCCTGTTCCTCGCTCATCGTTCGGAGCTCCTAGCGACTCTGCTTCTCGATCCACTGTTTCCCGCGTGATACGGGAATTTTCAATTTTAGTATTCCCGTAGGCGAAGCTCCGCCGCTGCTCTTCCTTTTCCTGCGGCGTGGAAGTGCGGTTTCTAGCCTCTTCGAGAAGTTCTTGCAAACGGTTGGTCATGAGTCACCTCCGGGGAGAACTGAACTCTAACACAAGAAGGCTGAGGAAAATCGGCATCTGCGCTTCAGGAATCAGCCTGTCTACCCTGTGTCATTTTAGCAAGAGTGGCCAGGTGGCTTGGAAAATCAGAAGAGGGATGGGGTGGTGGAATCCCACCCTTGCGCAAAAAACGCGCAAGGATGGGGCACCCGGCGCGACCAGGAGCGGATTCCTCCCGTTGGTCGGAATGACAAGTGCGTCATTACGTTTCTATTGTCACGAGTGCGGGAGGACATCCGAGGGCGGCTGTCCCTACGCGAACATTGTCAGAACCTCGCGGGCAGGAATGCCCGCGCCACACTTGCTAACTTAGCTGCAGCCGCTGGTGCTGCCGCAGCTCATGCA
>PLHN01000517.1:179-8870 GCA_003139975.1 Acidobacteriaceae bacterium | reverse complement strand
AAGTTTGTCGGCATGTACGTCAATGAGCGCACGCTCGATTATGGCGAGGACGGCAGGGAAGCGGTTCGCCGCCTGCTCGATATGGGCCACAAGGCCGGCATTATCCCGCAAACGCCCAAGGTTGAGTGGGTCTAGAAATATCTCGATTGTAGCGCCGCCGCGCCGGCGGGCGTCTCCGCCGCGCCGCAACCGCTGCGGGGAAAAAGCTTGATTTTGGGTGGCGCAGCGCTTCGGCGCTGCGGTAAGTCATCGGGCTTGAACCGGCTTTAGCCGCGGCGGACCTCACTCTTGCCTACTTTCCGCCACCATTTACTCCACAACATTGCCATAAGTCGGCACTCCCTGCTGCACTAAGTAAAGAAGCATCTGCCCACGCGACGACCAGTCACTTTGCCCATATTGCGAGACTAACTGCTGCATTAGTGATATAGCCTGATTCTTAGCCTGCTCCGATTTCTTGGATTGGTCTTCCGTCTTATAGATCTCGATCAGCGCAGCTCGCCGGTAAGCCGCGNNGGGCTTCCGGCGCTGCCGGAGATTGCGGATGCTCTTTCGCATACTTTTCGTAAAGATCCGCTTCCTTGTCGGGACACTTGGAAGAACCCTGCCACTCGCCGCACAGTTTATTGTCGATGAGATGGAAAGCAGCTAACTCAGCCCACTTCGACCCGGGGAACTTCTTCATGACTAACTTCATCTGTTCTTCGTTGATGCCCTGGCGGTAGAAGGACTCCTTTTCATGGGCGGAAGGACGGGATAGCGTGTCGGCTTTGTCGAATTGCCATTTGATGTCGGCAGCGCGATACAGCGCTTCTCCGGCGAGCGGCGACGTGGGGTAGATGTCGTAGACGCGATAATAGAGACGAAGCGCGTCCTGGCCAGCGCCACGGCGCCCGTGGCGGCGGCTGGCCTCGTCTTCCGAGTCAACAGCCGCCCCAAACAGAATGCGGTCACCATTGGGAGTGGAGGGCCACACAATCCCGGTATCGAGGATCCAGCCGGTAATGGTCTTGCGCTCCGCACCTTCATCTTCAATGAAGGCAGGATCGGGGACCTTGGCATACCCCAGCATGGCCTCCACGTGCGCCCAGTTGTGGGTTTTATCGAGCAGCACGAGTTCCCGTCCGCGTTCAACTTGCGCGAGCTTGGCAGAGGAAGTGTCGGGTGAGATATAGATGACGGCTTCGCGGACGATGCTGCCGTGATCGGCAGCAGCGGCGGGCAAACTGGCTACCAGCAGCAGAAGGGGGACGAGCAGGAACGCGGCTATAGGTTTCACGGTTCGAGTCTCCGGTGTCGAGGGTAGCATGCTGGTTTAGATGCGGGGAATGGGGAGATGCGAGGGCGGGCGCGATGCACAGAACCTCTTCATCGTTTCTTGCCGCGGGCGCTGGTGGATGTTTTGCGAGCACCTTTACTTTCTGCGCTGCGGCCTGTTCGCTTGGCCGGCAACGGCTCGATCCGAGAGACGCGATTAGGCCTCGACTTCGCATTCTTTTCGACGCGCAGCTTCCAGGCGGCGTGCAAGGCTCCGGTGAGCACGTCTTCGCTCGCGGCGGAAAGCCGAATGTGCGTCGCTCCCATTCGTCCCCAACCGGCGTGAACTGGAAGGAAGACCTGCGGCATCTCTTCGACAAAGGCCGCTTGCTGCTCCGGAGCGAGCATCAAGTTCCCATAGCCTTGCTTTGCCGAGGCGAGCGTAGCAAAGATGCGCCCGCCGACGCGGAAGTCGGGGTTGCCCATATGTGAACTCTCTTCTGTACCCTCGAAGCCGAGCGCGATGCGGCGGAAATCTTTTATGGTCATGCTGACCCCACGGTCTTGAACAAAGTATCGCACGTTGCAGAATGCCCAAGCTAAACAGGCTGCAAAAAACTCGGATTCGTATCCGGGTGTCGCTTTGGCGATACCGGAGGTTCTCAGGAATCAACTGCCCCTTCAGGGGCTGGTAGTCGAATCTGGACTTCTTTCGCAAGCTGTAACGCCGATTCGAAAATGATCGCCAACCACGCGATTGCGGCCCGGCAGATGACCAAGGTTACCCGTGGGCACTTAGAACGGCCGCCTTGTTCTGATATTGTCAAGTAACGGGGCAATGGCGCGTTAGCCAACGAAAAAGATGCTGCGGGTTCGATCTCAAGCCGCCTATCTTGCGTTCGTCGTTCTCATCGCTGTCACTTATTGCGTGGCGCAGTGGTCTCCCGTGTCTACGGTAACTGTGGATGGCGTCGTGCAGGATGCCACCGGTGCGGTAATTCGCGGGGCCACTGTCCGCCTCGAAAGTGGGGCGTTTCGCGCGACCGCGCTGACGGACGAGCGCGGACGGTTTGCGTTCACCAGCGTTCCTCCCGGGCCGGGAACGGTCGAGGTTGCGTCGCCGGGATTCGTTACGACGCGCAAAGCGTTTAGGGCAGACGAAATTGGTGCCGCCAGCGGCGCAGACACCGGCGCAGTCCACCTCGAGATCGAGTTGGCTACGCCCTCGGTCAACGAGCAGGTGCTGGTATCGGCGGCGCGGACAGAGGTGCGATTGTCCGATGCGCCCGGCAGCAATCTTCTGCTTTCAACGACGGACTTGAAGGCGTCGCCAGCGCTGCGGACGGACGACGTGCTGCGCGAGGTTCCGGAATTCTCGCTCTATCGGCGTTCCAGCAGCCGCACCGCGAACGCATCGTTGCAGGGCGTTTCGTTGCGCGGACTGGGAGGCACAGCCGCCAGCCGCGCGCTGGTGCTGGCCGATGGGATTTCGTTGGTCGATCCGTTTGGCGCTTGGGTCTATTGGGACCGCATCCCGGCCGCCGCGATCTCTACCGTAGAAATCGTGCGCGGCGGAGCTTCCGATCTCTACGGCAGTGATGCGATGGGCGGAGTCGTACAGTTTCTGATCCGCGAGCCTGAGGCTCCTGCCTTCACCCTGGAAACCTCGTACGGCAACGAGAATACGCCGGACCTCTCGGTGTGGACGGGAAACCGCTCGGGCCCGTGGGAATACTCAGGAGCAACCGGACTGTTTCGCACCGATGGATTCATCCTGGTGCCGGACTCGCAACGCGGAAGCATCGACACGAAAGCGAACGTTGAAGATGCTTCGGTGTATGCGCGCCTCGGCCACTCATTCGGGGCGAACGGAAAGCTTTTCCTGCGCGGAAATTTCTTCAACGAGTTCCGCAACAACGGTACGCCGTTTCAGACGAACGATACCCACCTCGGCGAAGGCGCCGGCGGGCTCGATCGGCAATTTGGCGCCAATGATTCGCTCTCGGTGCGCCTGTACGGGGACGTCGAAACCTATCACCAGACTTATTCCGCAGTGGCCGCTGACCGCAACAGCGAAACCCCGACCTCGACGCAGCACGTTCCCGAACAGGTGGGGGGTGGCGGCGCGCAATGGACCCACCTTCTCGGCAAGAGCCAGACCCTGGTCGGCGGCATGGACCTGAATGAGGTGATCGGGTCGAGCGTTGACGCGCTTTTATCTGGACCCAACCAGGGCCGCATTGGCGGCGGCCGCCAACGCAACCTGGGGTGGTTCGGCGAAGATATCTTTCATCGCTCGAACTGGACCGCTATTCTCGCGGTTCGCCTCGACGATTGGAGCAACTTCGCCGGCAAGTTCATCACGATTCCGGTTTCCGGCACACCGACTGTGACGCTTTACCCCGGCCGCAGCGATCTGGCGCTGAGCCCTCGCCTCTCGGTCCTGCGTGCGCTGAATCAACACGTATCGGTGACGGGCTCTGTCTACCGGGCCTTTCGCGCTCCCACTCTGAATGAGCTGTATCGCGTTTTCCGCGTGGGGAATGTCACCACGTTCAACAACCCCGCTCTCAATGCCGAGCGCTTGACCGGAGCCGAGGCGGGAGTGAACGTCACTGGATGGGACAAGCGGCTCGATATGCGCGGCACGTTTTTCTGGAGCGACATTGTGGACCCGGTTGAGAACGTAACCATCAACCAGGCTCAGACGCAGGCGATGAAAGAAAACCTGGGCCGCACGCGCTCGCGCGGGGTGGAACTGGATGGACTGGTGCGCGTAACCCGCGACATTCAGATCACCGCGAGCTATGCCTACATCGGCGCGACCGTCGTGAGCTATCCGAACAGTCCCGTTAGTGTGGATCTGGTCGGCTTGAATGTACCGCAGGTCCCGCGCAATGCGTTCACGTGGGAGGCGCGTTATTGGAGGCCTTCGCGCCTGTTTCTGAGTGTCCAGGGGCGATTCAACGGACGCGTGTACAACGACGATCAGAACCAGTATCCGTTGAACAGTTTCTACACGATGAATCTTGAGGTGGGGCGCGAACTGGCGCGGCACCTCCAGATCTTTGCTGGGATTGAGAACCTGACCAACCAGCGCTATCAGGTGGCAAGCACGCCGGTGGTACAAAACGGACAAAATCTGCCGTCAGTGTTCAACCTCGGCCCGCCAATTCTGGTTCGGGCGGGAGTGCGCCTGAACTTTCCGGCGAAGTGATAGTGCCGTCAAGCGACGCTTCTTGCGAAAGAAAATTCCAGAAACACGTCCTCTGTCGTGGAAGAGGGGATTGCCCCGTCTAGAGACGCGGCTTGCCGCGTCTCTACTGTTGACAAAGATGCGACGGCTGCTGTAAGAAGGGGCGCAATGACTGGGGCTGCGCCACAGATGTCAATACGCGACCTGCGCTCAATTGACGAACTTATTCAACTCAAGGCCGTGGAAAAAGAAGTGTGGGGAATGGATGATGAAGATGCCATCCCGCTGACGCTGGCGGTTGCCTTGAAGGCGGCGGGCAATATCTTTATCGGGGCTTTCGCCCAGGGAACTCACGACAAGATCAAGCCCGCAGAGCAAAAGTCTGGCAAGGAGAAGCCGGAGAAAGAACACAAAGAACGGATGGTCGGATTTGCGTTCGGGTTTCTGGGGCGCGAGCACGGGCAGACTACGATCCATTCGCACATGTTGGCCGTGCTTGACGCGTACCGGCACCTGGATCTGGGAGCGCGGCTGAAGTGGGCGCAGCGGGAACGGGCGCTGGCGATGGGGGTTCACGAGATAACGTGGACGTTCGATCCGCTGCAAAGCCGCAACGCCCACTTCAATTTTGCGAAGCTGGGCGCGCTGTCGGAGACGTACAAGGTAGATTTCTACGGGCCCGAGACTTCTAGCGTGCTGCACCGGAACGGGACGGATCGGCTGTGGGTGCGGTGGCTGCTCGACTCGCGGCGGGTGAGGGACCGGATTGCCGGGAAGAGCGGGCGAGCGGAAACGCTGGACGGGTTGCGGCTGCTGGCTCCGCTGGTGCGATTTGATGGGAAAGGGAAGCCGGTGCGGGCGGAGTTGGCGGAGGCACTGGGGCGGGAGCGGGTGAGAATCGAGATTCCGGGGGATATTCTGGCGGTTGAAAAGACCGACATGGGGCTGGCGCGGGAATGGCGAGAGGCGACACGGTGGGCGTTCCGCGAGAGTTTGAAAGCGGGATTTTTTGTGGCGGAGTATTGCCGGTCGATGCGCGGGCAGCAGGGGCCGGGGGCTTATCTGCTGCAGCGGGGGACGGTGGGGGAGCTGGTGGGGATGTGACGGAAGAGGGCAGTCTTTGCCTACCAAACGTCTTCTTTCGTGGAGGGGCACGAAAGTGGATTTTTGTTGGGTACGAAAGTAGACAAAATGGGCTAAGAATTTTGGCGGTTTTTGGTTCGTTTTATGATATGGGGAGTGCGCCTTCGCTTCCTTGATTTGGCGCTCGTTTTGGGGGATGCGGCCGGTAGCTCTCCACTGAAGCCAAAGGAGGGCTTGAATGGGCCACCGTTCCGCGATTCGGAGGTTCTTTCTCACCTCGCGGTTCTCTTCCCACCTTCCGCGGAACGAGGTCTCGACAATGCTATTGGCCCTTGTCCTCAGTGTGTTCTACGACAGCAAGACGACGCCCGTGGTTTTCGCCGCGCGGCGCAATTGCTCATCCAGTGTGGCCAGGGGGAGGCCTTGCCGCAGGGCGAGGTCCAGGTAGGCCGCGCCGTATCCGGATAAAGAATGTTGACGCGCAACGGGCAGGATGTGGTCGAAGGCGCGAGGCGGATCGATGGGGAGGACCGCGATGGGCAGGGCGGCGATTCTCTGAAGAATGGCCGTGACCTGCGCCACGACAATGCGGTTACGGCGCTCTGCGATCAGCAAAGCGTTGGCGACTTCCACCGGCCAAATGGCAGGAACCAGGGCTTCGGCGCCGGCGGAAAGCAGGTCGAGAACGCTCTCGGTGAACTTGGTTGCTTCGTCCTCAAAGCACCAGGCGACGGCCACGGACGCATCGAGCACGAAGCGTTTAGTAGCGGCGGCCTTCATCGATCAACTCGCGTATGGAAAGTTTCCCCAGAGTGGCCCCGCGGCGCAGTCGGCGGATGGAGACGGCCAAACTGTGAGCGTCTTCTTTCTGGTTGGAGTCGGGTGGAGAAAGCTTGGCAACGGGGATTCCGCGCCTCGTGATCTGAATGGTCTCGCCTTTCGAGGCTCTCTGGAGCAGCTCGTTGAGGTGAGTTTTGGCGTCGAACGCACCTACGGTTTTCATGCGTGCATGATCTCATAGAGAAAACCAGTCGATCAACTAGTTTGTTTGTACCTTCGCGAAAAGAGCTTGATTCCGGGAGCGAACAACCAGTGACCGTCCCGTCTATCCCCGGTTTATGTGTCCCCGGTTTATGATGCCGGTTTATGCGCTTCCGTTTCGCCCGGCCAGACTCATTGTGGCTCCACGCTGCCCGGCGATCTCAACATCCTGTTTGCCCGTCTTTCGGTTGCAATTGCCGAGGTTGTGAGCCTTCTTCTCCGTCCTTGCCTGTTTCTATTAACTGTGGTTAACTATAACAACTAATCGTTGGTTAATAGACGAGAGCAGCAGCATTTTGCCACTTCGGGGCAGAGCAGCGGGGTAGTCATGGCGCGGGCAGCGAACTTTGCTTTTGTTGTATTGACGGTGGCGTGTCTTCTTCCGGCGAAAGCGGCCGCACAAGGGGAAACGACCAGTGCCATCGTTGGCCAAGTCCGAGACTCAACCGATGCGGTTGTCGCTGGGGCCTCTGTGACGATCACCAGTCAGGAGACCGGCCTGAAGCGTAGTGCACGGACTGATGACGCAGGCAGGTTCAACTTCCCTCAGCTAAGGCCGGGCACGTACTCGGTCAGAGTCGAAACGGAAGGCTTTGCTCCGCGGCAGATTGACCACGTCATTTCAGGTCTTGGCCAAAAGCAAACGGTAGATTTCACGCTTAGGGTGGCCCGGTCCAATGAGACGGTGGAGGTGAACAGCGAAGCTCCAATCATCAACCCGGAGAACGCAAACACGTCTACCACACTCGATGCGCCGGCGCTGGAAGACCTGCCGAATCCGGGCGGCGACCTGACCTACCCGCTGCAGTTTACGCCGGGAGCGCTCATCAATACAGCGGGAAGCAGCAACGACTTTGTTGGCGGCAGTAACGGGTATGGCAACGTGGAATTTAACGGACTACCCGCTCTCTCCAACGGCTACATCGTTGACGGCCTGGAAACAAACGACCCGCTCACCAACCTCAACAGCGGCCTCTCCACCAACCTCGTGCTGGGATTGAATTCAATTTCAGAAGTGACTGTCAACACTCTTTCCTATTCCGTGGATCAGGGACGGTATGGAGCAGCCCAGGTCAACTACGTCACCAAATCTGGCGCGAATCAGTTTCACGGAAATCTCTATGAGCTGTGGAATGGTTCGCTACTCAACGCCGCGGACTATTTCACCAATGCGACGGCGGGAAACCACAAGCCCAGATCGACGGTGAATCATTTTGGGGGGAGTGTGGGCGGCCCTATTGTGCACGACAGGCTTTTCTTTTTCTTCGACAGCGAGTGGGTGCGGATTGCACTGCCCATCGTAACGCCGACGATCGTGCCCAGCCCGGCATTCCAGCAATATGTCTTGCAGCAACTTTCTGGCGGACAGCCAACCGGCTGCGGGACCAACCCGAATGCGAATTGCTTGTTTTATCAACAAATGTTCAAGCTCTATGGAAATAGCAGCGGCGCACCTACTGCGATACTTGGCTGCCCGCTTGGCAACGACGGGGACGGTTGCGGGAACCGGCAGAGCGTTTCGCACTCCAGTGACGACCACGAACAAGTGCAGACCGTCCGCCTCGACTACAACATCAACGAGAAAGATACGGCTTGGCTTCGTTTCCAGGCCGACGCAGGCGTGCAAGCAGCCTACACAGATCCCATCAACCCGGTGTTTGACGCCGTTTCTCCTCAACCTCTCTATTCGTTTGCCGCGGGACACACGCACGTCTTCTCGCAGAACCTCGTAAACTACTTCAACCCGGCGTTCTCCTGGTACGAGAGTTTGTTTGGGCCAAGCAACCTTCAGCAGACGCTTTCCGCGTTCCCGATCGTGTTGCAGGGCACCGGCCCGAATCCCTTTACGCCCATCGGAGGGCTGGACAATACCTGGATCCAGGGCAGGCGCGCATCCCGCTTCTTCATCAATGACAACCTCGCCTGGAGCCGCGGCGCTCATGAACTGCGGATCGGAACGAATACCCGCATCTTCCGGCTGAACGACTATGACTTCGGGGAAGGCACGGTTCCGACCGTGACCTACGCGAATCTGTCGCAATTCATCGATGGACTGGCAAACACCGCGTCGCAGACCTTCCCTTCGAACGTAAATGAGCCCTTCAACTTTCTCA
>PLHN01000517.1:0-158 GCA_003139975.1 Acidobacteriaceae bacterium | reverse complement strand
CACGATCAAGTCGCCCGTCTTCGTGGCTCGTTCAGTTCCATATCGCATAATCCCAGTCAAGCGCTGAACGAGGTCATCCAGACTCATCTCGGCCATCTGTTCTCGTCCACGCCCGCGGCCATTCTGCAACCGAGGATGGCGATTGCGTGGCAGTTCGA
>PLHN01000270.1 GCA_003139975.1 Acidobacteriaceae bacterium | reverse complement strand
ACCCTGCCTTGAGCCGCCTGAACTATTTCACGCCCTCAGACGAGATCTCCCTCGATCAGAGCGATGCAGATTTTGGCTCTGGGGGGATATTGCTTCTGCCGCAACAACCCGGACCTATCCCCAACCTTGCCGTAGCCGCGGGGAAGGACGGAAACATGTACCTGATGAATCAAGAAAGACTAGGTGGGTATAGTCCGAATGTGAACCACGTCGTGGGCACTTACGGGATTGGCGGTTGCTGGTGCGGGCAATCCTACTATGTCGATCCATCCGACAATACGGCACGCGTAGTTTCGAGCGGTGGAAACGCTATCGGCGTCTGGAAAGTCCAGACGCATCCGCACGTTGCGCTCGTCGGTGTCTCCAGCGCCGGGATTAACTCGGGACAGGATCCCGGGTTTTTTACCAGCATTTCGTCCAACGGCACTTCCGATCCCATTATCTGGGCCGTGGGCCGTCCGTTTAACAAGACCCACAATGTTACGCTCTACGCCTTCGATCCGGAGCAGGGCGGTAGTTCGCTGACTCAGATCTACTCCGGAACAGCAGGCAATTGGCCTAACCTTGGCGGCAATGCAAACCTGGTCCCCGTGGTAGCCAATGGGCACGTGTTTGTTGCCAGCTACCGGACCCTGGATATTTTCGGCCTGGTGGGCACGAGCAAAAGCTCGGGGGGACCTTCTTCAGAGGCGTTCAATCGTTGATGAGGATGCGCGGCGCGATATTTTCGATCTCCCCGGCTGCGATGTTCCGCGTTCGCCAACACTAGATTCGGTGCCCGTCTGCGGCCCCCTACGTCATGTAGTGCTTGGCCTTNNTCGATAACACTATATTCGGTGCCCGCCGGCAGTGGGATACGTCATGTAGTGCTTGGCCTTTGGATTCGCCCCGTAATTTGGCAGGGCGTCGGACGCCCGACTTAGGCTACACTTCTGTACGCTTGTCGGCATTCTGGCATCTGACGTTTGCTGGGTGGAACGGTCTTTTCGGCGTGATTTTCAAAGGGGGGAACGATGGCGGCCTCGGTCTGGTCCGGTTATTTGACGTTTGGATTGATCTCCATGCCGGTGCGCTTGTTTTCGGGCGCGCGCTCGAGCGGCATTTCCTTCAACCAGCTTCATCGCACCGACCACCACCGCGTGAAACAGCAACTGATTTGCCCGCTCGACAACCAGGTTCTTGATCGCAGCGACATCGTCAAGGGTTATGAGTACCGCAAGGATGAGTACGTCATCATTGAGCCCGACGAAATCAAAAGAATCGAACCGAAGACGGCCAAGACCATGGAGATCCTGGAGTTCGTAAAAACGAGCGAGGTCGACCCGGTCTATTTCGAATCCTCTTATTACATGCTGCCCGAGGAAGCCGGTCGGAGGCCCTACGCGCTGCTCACCAAGGCGCTCGAACAGAGCGAATTCGTTGCCATCGCCAAGCTGACCATGCACAACCGCGAATACACGGTCTTCCTGCGGCCGCACAAAGGCGGAATGATGCTGCACACGATGTACTACGCGGAAGAAGTGCGCGAGGTCGAAGGTTTCGGCGCTCCGGAAGTCGAAATCAAAGAGCCGGAGATCAAAGTCGCGCACCAGCTCATCGAGGCGCTCGCCGGAGAATGGGACCCGGAAAAGTATCACGATACGTTTCAGGAAAACCTGAAGAAGCTGATCGAGACCAAGCTGGAGGGCGGGGAAGTGCAGGCGGTTGAGCAACCGAAGAAGCTCGCACCCGTGGTCGACCTGATGGCCGCGCTCAAGCAGAGTCTGGAGAACGCAAAGAAGCCGGCGGCTTCAGAAAAGGATGTCGAGCGCGTTGCTGAGGGGCGCCGCAAGAGCCGTAGAGGGTAGTAGGCAAGGGCGCTGTTCGCCGTATGTTCTTCCCTGTTCGTTCAAAATCATACACAGTCGAGCAAAAGGGACTTCGGTCGGCGGCCTTGCCGTGCCCCCTCGGGCACGAATGGTGAACAACAAATAGCGAACGACAAACGACGGGCGGCCAAAGACCTATTTCCCCTACTCCTCTAATTCCCGCTACAATGTCCGTTCCGTGCGAATCTGACCTGATTAATGGAGTTTGAATGAAGCGGTTTCTGTGTCTGGGAGCAGTGCTGTTTCTTTGCGTATTCTGGGCGGGCTGCGGCGAGGTGTTCCGCCCCATCATCATTCCCAATCCTCCGCAGTTTCCGAATCCCGCAGCCGCCCACACTGTTGTAACCCTCAGCAATAACGGAATCACCACGACCGGCCCAGGGGTCCCCCCAGAAGACCCCTTACCGGGGAGCGCGATGGTGATTGACGTTTCCGGTGACACCGTTGTCAGCATCAAGCCCATCGGTCTGAATCCGGTGCACGCCGTTCTGCAGAGCGCCGCCGACGCGCTGGTTGTGAATCAATCCGTCACGGGTCTGCCTACGCCGCCCAGCGGTTGCGTGGAGACAATCGATAATCAGGACTTCAATGTTTGTCCGACGCTGACGAAACTGCAGTTTAGCGGCACGACCATCGGCACCACTTCCACGCTCACGCTGCCGCCGAATTCCGCTGCGAATTTTGTGGCGACCACCGAGTCCAGCCAAGCCTATATCTCGCTGCCGAACCTGTTCCTCGATCCCATAAACCATCCCCTCGACGGGTCGGTCGCCGTAGTCGACACAACGAATTACAACATCACGACGGAAGTCATGGTCGGTAGCAACCCGGTGGCAATGGCAGAAACGCCGGACGGGACGAAACTTTACGTGGCCAACCAGGGCGATGGAACGCTCAGCGCATTCAATACCAAGCCTTCCATTTCGACGCGCACGATCTGCGACCCGACCGGCAAAGTCTGCCCCCCGCCTCTCAGTTCCGCGCCGGTCTGGATATCGGCGCGTTCCGATAGCGAGGAAGTCTTTGTGCTCGAAAGCAACGGCACGCTCGCGTATCTGAATACCGGTCTCACGGGCAGCGACACGTTTACGGAAACCGGGATCACCGTACCCCTGCCAGTGCCGGTCACCTCCGCCAACATGTGGTACGACACGATCCTCAACCGGCTTTACATTCCGGGAGGCAGCCAGTTGGTGATTGTGGATGTTTCCCAGTCCGTGCCCACGGTCATGGCGACGATTGACATCCCCGCGTTTGCTATCTTGCCTACGGGGACGACACCGGCCACTGCCGTAGCCGTGACATCGCTTCCCGATGGGAGCCGCGCCTATGTTGCTTCGTTTGCTGTGCTCCCCACTGATTTCACAGTCTCCTCCGTCTCTGGGGACGGAACCACGGCCACCTACGCCTACACCTTGACAGGTGGGCATGACCTGACTCCGGGAGTGACGGTTAGCGTCACCGGTACCGGTCCAGACTTCGACGGAACATTTCTCGTGGCGGCGGTTGTGAGCGGCACGAGTGCTTGTCCGCGCAGCTGTTTCCAGGCGCCCAATGCCACAAGCGGCACCGGGACTGCAGGGACCGGGACGGGAAGCAACATATTCCCGCAGGTGACCGTGGTCAATACTACGTCGAACACGATCAAGGTGAGCTCCGTCGGGATTCCAGGTTTTCCGGACGCGACCAACTCGAACTACGCGGGTGGCATCTACTACGTTCCCGCCTGCGCGAGTACGCGCTTCCGCTTCACCATGGCCGCCGCGGGCGACAGTTCCCGCGCTTACCTGGGGAGTTGCGATGGAGGCAACGTCAACATCGTCTACACCTCGACGGACACGTACGCCGAGAACGCAAGTGCGCCGGGCAGTAGCCGCCAGCCGATTTCGCCCAGCAACCAGAATCCGCCGCAGAATCCGACATTCTTGTTCGCTGGACCCTGACGCGAAGGCAAACGGAACGACCGATTGACAAGACGTGCGCGAATGGAATGGCCGGGCCGGTAGATTTCTAGCGTGCGGCGGTCGCTGCTTCCATCATGCGGTGATGATAACGAAGCGCCACATTCATAAAAACGCTGCCACTCTGCGTGCTCAGACACAGCACTACGGCCTCGGTGTCTTCACTGCTCTTGCT
>PLHN01000519.1:200-5403 GCA_003139975.1 Acidobacteriaceae bacterium | reverse complement strand
GTAGCTCAACTGGATAGAGCATTAGTCTTCGGAACTAAGGGTTGGGGGTTCGATTCCCTCCGGGGTCGCCAAAAAACACGAGGTCCCAGACTGAGGCCTGGTAGCTTCTTCGCACGAGCTATCCACCATACAGTTCAGATTCCCCAATCACCGGTCCGCCGCCATTTCCCTTCCCTGCCCGATGCGCGGCGGAAAACATCGGCCCGCGAGCCGGCATGACCGGGGCGAAGCGCATGAACCCGATGGCTTGCGGCACGTCATCGTAGATCGCCTCCATGCCGCCAGTCATCAGGTAGGTTTCGTGCCAGAAGCCGGTGCCCCCGGAATCCTTGAGGAATGATTTCCACCAGTCGCGATGCGGCTCCGAGCGCGTCCACGCCAGCAGCGAACCCATGTCGCGCCAGTATTGACGCATGCCGACATTCGGCGGGAAAAGCGAATAGACAACGGTCTCATGCAAGAGAAGGCCCTCGGGCTGAGCGGCTGCCGACGAGGCGATTCTTGGGCCGAAGCCAAACAGGGTTTTCAATCCGGTGAGGCGGTTCACACGCATCCCAAGATAAACGACGACGAGATTGGGATAGCCCGACAGATCGACGGTGCGGCGATCGACTTTGGTCTGCATGCTGGGAGAGATTCTGCGGCAGGCCTCAAGGATTCAGGAAGGATTATGTGGCGAGGCGCCTAAGAATCCGGCGGCGGGTGCAGGCTTGACAGGCGTGAGATCGCGGCCACCATCATGCCCGACAGAAACTGCATGGTCGCGACGTCGTGGTTGTCGAAGGCATAGGGCGTCGATGAGAGCACTTCGAACACCCCCAGCGTGCGGCGGTAATGGCGCAGCGGCGCGACCAGAATCGAACGCACACCCAGGCGGCGGCAACTGGCGGAGTCCACGCGCGGGTTGGTTTCCGCGTCGTTGCACAAGAGCACTTCGCCGGTGCGCACGCACTCGGCGGAAATGCCGCGATCGGTCTGCAATCGAATGCCAAGGTCGGGAGCGGTGCGGCCGGTGCGTGCGCGACAGACGATTTCGTCGCCCTGGCGCAAAGCAATCGCCGCCCCGGTGGCCCCGGTGAGCGACTGAGCTTTTTCCGTGATGATGCTGATGCCGGGCTCCAGGTCGAATTCTCCGACGTTGAGCAGCGCCGGGTTGATGTGCGCCGGACGCTGTCCGCTCAACCCCGGATGGCGTACCCTCAGGTGGTGCCGCGAGGAAAAACTGGGTACGACGGAAAGATCGCGCTCGGCGTCGGACTCTTCCTCGATCTGCGGAACGCTGTACAGGAGCGAGCGCACGATGCGATCAAGTTCCACGTCAGCAATCAGGTGTGCTGTTTGTTGGCCCCGCAGCGATCCGCCCAGCACGCGCGAAAGGCTCAGAACCGCTCCGCTGCCGCAAGCCAGGCAACGGGGCGTGTTGTTGGCGCTGATCAATTCGCACTGCACGCAAAACACGGCGGTGGGCAGCGACACAAACTCCACATCGGAAGCTCGAAGGGTGCCTTGCATTGGAATTGATTTCCTCCGGACTGAATGAGGAAGGATGAGAGTAAATAGTCACGCCATCGCGAAAAAGTAACGGCGCTGGTTCGGGCTGTGGATAAGTGGTCCGCGAGATTGGGGGCACCGCTCTTTGCCCTTGGCCGGATTCTGGCAATCGCACTTCAACAGATTTTGTCATTCCGAGCGCAGCGAGGAATCCCTACTCGCCCACCATTACGTGGCGGGGATAGGGGTCCCTCGCTGCGCTCGGGATGACAACTTTATGAATGTGCGATGTTTGAGCTGGAGCCTATAATTCCGCACATGTCATTCCTTCGCTTCCTCATGCTGTTGTCGCTCGTCGTCTGGATCGGCGGAATCATTTTTCTCGCTTTCGTCGAGGCTCCGATCGCGTTCACCCCAGGGCTTCTCCCCACGCGCCACGTGGCCGGCTCCGTCGTCGGTCACTCGCTCGACCGGTTGCACTACATGGCAATCGTCTCGGGGATCGTCTTTCTAATCGCATCCTTGATCTACAACCGCATGAGCATCGGCCGCGCGAACGCGCTCGGTCTGAGCCACATCCTAATCGTGCTGATGCTCTGCCTGACCCTGATCTCGCAGTTCGCCATATCGCCGAAAATGCACGCCCTGCGCGCTCAAGCCGGCGTGATCGACTACCTGGCGCTCGACAACCCGATCCGCAGGGACTTCGACCGGTTGCACGTCTGGTCGGAGAAATTGGAGGAAGCCGTGCTCCTGCTCGGCCTGTTCGCGCTGTGGAGAACTGCACAAGAACTGCACTGACTGCGGCGAGAGCACCCTTGGCTGTCTACTTTGGCGTGAGGACGCCATCCAGATACCCCAGGTACCCGGCAATCAGACGATAGCTGTCATAGTAATCGTCCAGGTTGATCGCAAGCATCGTGTCGTCCGCGGAGTGCAGGACCTGCATTTTCTCCGGCGTGACCGAATGCAGCGTGATGCGCGGAATGTGATAACTGGCAAACGACTCGGAATCGGTAGTGCCAAGCTTGTCTACATTCACGGTCGAGACCGGAAGCTTGCTCGCCGCCGCCACCGAGGCGAGCGCATCGAGCAGCGCCTTGTCAGCATGGCTTGCCCACACCTTGGTCGGAGTCAGGCCAAGCGAATCCATGTTGACCATCGCTTCAATGTGGTCGCGCTCGTCCGGAGAAAGATGGTCGACGTAGTACTCGGAACCGATCAAGCCCCGTTCTTCGCCCGTGAAACCTACGAATACAAAGGTGTGATGACGCTTCTGCCCGCTCAGGCTGAACAGCAGGCTGGGCAACAGTGACGCCCCCGACCAATTATCGACGACGCCGTCACCTGCGCTTGGCACCTTGTCCGTGTGCGCGCCCACGACGATTACTTCGTGCGTCTCTCCGGGCAGCACGCAGACGACGTTCGGCGGCAACGCGGGCTTGACGGGCTCTTCGGAGAGCTTCGGCTTCGCGCATCCCGACTCGGCAAGCCATTTGCGGATGACGGATTCGCGAACATGGTTGTCCGTTGCAAACGACTTCAGCCGCTTCTCGATGACCGCGCGCGGCTCAAGGCGAACGCGGCCCTGCCCGAAGGCGGCTGCGGGCCAAAGGGCACACGCGATCGCGATGGCAAGATGGATGATCCGACGGCGGAATGATCGCGATGTATCGTGAAACACCATTTTCTGAGCCTAGCACGCGATCTTATTCGGAAGCGCATCCGAATTGGACCGAATGATTTATTCTGATACTTCCGTTTTTGATTTTCCTGAGACCTTAAGACCTGATACCTGAGACCTAATCCATGAAAACCGGCATCATCGGCCTGCCGCAGGTAGGCAAAACATCTCTGTTCCGCATATTGACCAAGGCCAATCTCACCGAGCATCAGCTCGCGAATCCGCGCGAGGCACACGTGGGAGTCGCCAAGGTCCCCGATGAGCGCCTCGATAAACTGGCTGCGCTCTATAACCCGAAGAAGCTGACACACGCCTCGGTCGAATACGTGGACGTGGGCGCGATCGGCCAGGAGGCGTTGAAGGAGACCGCCTACATCGGCCATCTGCGCCAGGTGGACGCTCTGATCCACGTGCTGCGGGCCTTCGAAAGCGACGAGATTCCCCTTGTTGGCCCGATCGATCCGCTGCGCGACATCAAGAACGTTGAGTTCGATCTTATGATCAGCGATCTTGGCCAGATCGAAAAACGCCTGGAGCGTCTGGTAAAAGACTTGAAGAAGATGAAGACGCCCGAACTCGAAAAAGAAAACGAGCTGCTGATCAAGGCCAAAGCTCACCTCGAAACCGAAAAGCCGCTGCGCGAAATGGAAATGACTCCGGAAGATAAGAAGCGCATCCGCGGCTTCATGTTCCTGAGCGAGAAGCCGATGCTCTACGTGCTCAATATCAGCGAGAGCACGGAGTTGGGCAAAGACCTCGAAGCGGCGGTTGCGAAATATAACCTGACCGAAGTCGCCGCGCGCCCCAATGCCGGAGCGAGCGGCATCTGCGGCAAGGTCGAAGCCGAACTCGCCGAAATGAGCGACGAAGACGCGGCCGAATTCCTGGGCAGCTATGGACTGATCGAAAGCGGCCTGTCGCGGTTAATTCGCAAAAGCTATCACCTCCTCGGCCTGATTTCGTTCTTCACCGCAGGCGAAGACGAATGCCGCGCCTGGACCATCCCGCTGAACACGCGCGCGCAAAACGGCGCTGGAGCCATTCACTCGGATCTGGAGAAGCACTTCATCCGCGCCGAGACGATTCGCTGGGATCAGTTGCTGGAAGCCGGTTCGGAAGCAAATGCTCGCTCCAAGGGCACGCTACGTCTCGAAGGCAAAGACTACATTGTGCAGGATGGGGACGTGATGCATATAAGGCACAGTGGATAAACACTCTCTGTGAGTTCCCGTTTCTCCTAGGTAGGCATCAACAGCGTGGACGAGCGGGCCTGCAGATGCTAACAAAATAGAGGATGACCATGCCAACAATCGACCATTTCACTGGATGGTCTATAATCTCCGAAACAACCGCGGCAACTGAATATTCAATTAGTAATACGCCGATGAGAGCCGCAATCCCGCCCCCTATCTCAAGGAATAGCGCTTTGATGTCTGCGGCAGAATCGTATTTCGAGTGGCGGCCCTTGTTCTGCTTGTTGACATCGCGAATCCAGCGTTTCAGCCCTGCTTTGAAAGATTCGGAGTTGAAATCATGTTCCACGGCACTGAGATGCTAGCTAATCTTCCGACCATGAAAGCAAAATAAGGTTTCCAAAGCATTGCGCCACGCCCGTCGCCGCTTGTCTTAACGTGAGGAGAACATATCCTTCGCATTTCGGACACACCGCTGCAAACGTGTCATTCGGCGTATCAAAGGACAGTCTCATGCGCTCACCTACGTGATTGTCTTTTTCAGCATCTAGGCGGCTGTATGGCATTATTCAATCTTTGCCGGGAAGCCACATCGTTGTCGGTGATCGGCGACCCTTCAGAATGTTCAGTTTTTTCTTTTTCGGTCGAGAACTGAAAACCTAGAACTACTCAATGCATGTGGAAAAAATGATCCAGCAAAAACATACAAGCCGCACCAACAAAAACGAGCAGCGCCATCCTCACACCCGTCTCCTGATTGACCTCCGGAATCAGATCCGACGCCGCCACATAGATCGTCACACCCGCCGATAGCGGCAATCCGAATCCCACCTCG
>PLHN01000519.1:0-166 GCA_003139975.1 Acidobacteriaceae bacterium | reverse complement strand
TCCAGCCGAGCGCCGGAGATACGAGAAATCCCGCTGCGATCGCGATGCCGTCGAAGAAGGTATGAATGAGCAGGCCCACCAGCACCGAGTAGCTCTTGTGCGTGTGCACGAACTGCTCGGCGTGCGTTTCTTCTCCGAAGTGAAAGTGGGGCGTGACCGTGTGCTC
>PLHN01000466.1 GCA_003139975.1 Acidobacteriaceae bacterium | reverse complement strand
CCGCAAGGCATTCGGCTGAATGGCGAGTCCAAATTTCTGCGCGAGGCTCTCGAATCCGGCAAGATTCTGCGTTGCGACGACTCGGAAACTGATGCCAGAGTCCAACTCGACTTTGCGCGCGCGATCGAGGCGCGCTCAACCATCCTTGTTCCCTTGCGCGGGCGAGGTGAACGTCTGGGCGTCCTGCAGGCGTTTGCGGCGACTCCCTGGGCTTTCACTGATCACGACATCCGCTGCCTCGATCTTTTCGCCGAACTGGTCCTCGCCGCGCTTAAGCCGGCCGATCAGGATCGCCGCTTGCACTGGCTCGGGAACGTGGCGGACGAACTCCTGCAGAAGAACCCCGCCATGATCGAGCCTTCACCAGCCGCGACAGCTATTGCCGAGAAGAGCGTTGCTGAACCAGCCGCGGTCAAGCACTCCGCAGGCGCACCGGCCTCGGTCGAATCAGTCGCGGTTGAACCGGTTACGGTCGAGCCATCTGAGGTCAATCCCCATGCTTTGGCCGAGGCGATCCATCAGCTCTTAACAACTCCGGCCGCGGTCGATCCTGCTCAGCCAGCGACGGTTGCGCTGACTCAGACCGAAGCTGCCAAGCCTGAGATCCCTGAATTCAAACCGGCCGCGACCGAAGCGTGGAGCGCAGAACCAACAGCGATGGTTGTAGAGAACAAGGAACTCGTGGCCGTGAAGCCCGCAGAGATTTCCGAGCAATCCGTCGCGTCCTCCAAGCAATACAATCCATTTGCTGATGAACACGCGAAGTCAGCAAACTTCGCTCCGGACCATGCCCCTGCTCATCGAACGCTTCCCGACCTCGGCAAGTTGACCGAACCTATTGTCATTCCGGTCGAATTTGTCGACTCGCCCGATCCCGAATCAGAGAAGACAGGACTGGAGTCGTTCCTCACCCCCGAAGCGGAACACTTATCGGATGGACTGCCGCTGGGCGGTCCGGAAGAACTCGACCCTACGCCCTCGATCGCGCACCATGTGTTCTCGCCCCTGACCTCGCGGCCCGGGCTGAGTGTCGTCCTGGCGCTGGTGGTTGTGGCTGCGTTGTTTTCTGCCGGAGTGTGGTGGGGCATGCAGGCTCACACCAGCTACGCGCCCGCCAGAATTGCGGCTGGGCCAAAATCGGTCACCACACCGTCAGCGCCGGATGACCTCACACTGTCGGTAGGCAACGATGCGGTCGCGCCCGCCTCCGGCGACGAACCTCCTGTGCCTGTTGCCGAAGGCAAACTCGCCGAGCTTCCGAAAATTACCAGCGTGCGCCACTGGTCATCGTCGATGGGCAGCACGGTCGTCATCGACATGGAAGACCAGGTGAATTACGAAGTGCACCGTCTGATGTCGCCGGAGCGGATTTACTTCGATCTTCACGACACGGCGCTGCCCGCGGATCTCGACGGAAAAACCATGGACGTGGGCGATGCCTCGCTCGCGAGCGTGCGCATTGCCCAACCGGTCGCGGGCATTACGCGCGTAGTGCTCGATACCAGGAACGGGTCGAACTTTTCCGTCAGCATGGAAACGAACCCCTATCGGCTGGTCGTGGAGCTGCGCGACAACCCGAAATCGCTAATGGCGAGCAGGCTCGCTCCGGCGGCACTGGCCGCAAGACCCGCAACCACGGCGCCGTTGGTGGCCTCGGCCAAACCGCCAGCTCAGCCTCTGCCAGCCCGTGCGGGCAAGTTCCGCATTGTGCTGGATGCCGGACACGGCGGCTGGGATCTGGGCACGGTAGGCCGACAGGGCTTGCTCGAAAAAGATCTCGTGCTCGACGTCACCCGGCGTATCGGCAAACTGCTGCAGTCCCGCAACGGGGCGGAAGTGATGTTCACGCGCACCGGCGACGCCTACGTGGCCCTCGATCAGCGCGCCGATTTTGCCAATCAGGCGCAAGCCGATCTGTTCATCTCCGTCCACGCCAACTACAGCAATTCCATCACCGCGCGGGGAGTCGAGACTTACTACACCAATCTGTTTTCCACTCCCGGACTGAAAGAAATCGAGAAGCGCGCCGACGGAACCTTCGCGCAGCCGGCTCCGGTCACGCTTAGTGCCGACGGCTTGCACGATAAGATCGAAGAGTCGCGTAGGCTGGCCGCGAGCGTGCAGCGTTCGCTCTACGCCACTCTCGCCGCCAAGAACCCCGACATCCGGGATCGCGGCATTAAGGACGCATCCTTCGTTGTGCTAACCGGGACAACGATGCCCGCCATCCTCACCGAGATTTCTTTTGTAAGCAGTCCCGCAGACGAGCACAACCTGCAATCGGACGCTTACCGCCAGCAGATCGCCGAAGCGATCTACAAAGGCATCGCGCACTACGAAGAGTCTTTCCCGAAAGCAAAAGTAGCGCAACTGCGGCCCGCGGCCACTGGCCGGTAAGAGTTCGAACGCCCGGTTCCTGCTGTCAGTTCCCTACTCCGCCGTACTTTGCCAGCCACTTCAATTCTTCGCGCACCTTGACCTTCCCGTGCCAGGGATTTTTGTCGAGCGAATGGCCCTCGCCGGGAAAGATCAGCAGGTTGCTTGGCACATTCAATTCGTGCAGCGCGCGGTCCAGCAGATAATCCTCCAGTACTGCGACGCGAACATCATCTGCGCCCGCCACCATATGCGTAGGCGTTCGTACCTTGTTGATCTGGTAGATCGCAGCCTCGCTGCGGTAGCGGTCCGGAGAGTCCCAAGGCAGACCACCCAAAAAGTATGCATCGTCCATCACGGTGTCATCGTTGCCCCAATTCGCGACATGTTCCACCGCACCCGCGCCAGTCACAGCGGCTTTGAAGCGCGTGGTCTGCGTAATCAGCCAGTTCGTCATGTACCCGCCATAACTGTAGCCGCCGATTGCGAGCTTGTCAGGATCCGCAATTCCGTCCTTCACCAGCGCGTCCACGCCCGTTAGAATGTCGTGGCCTGGACCCGAAACAATCTCCGGCACAATCGCGAGCGCAAATTTGTCGCCGTAGCCCGTCGAGCCGCGGTAATTCGGCTCAAATACCAGCCAGCCAGCGGTCGCCGCCATGCGGTCCCACTGGTACCAATCGGCTTCGAAGTGATTGCCGTCGGCATCCTGCGGGCCGCCGTGAATGAAGACAAACATCGGCAGGTTCTTCGCCTCAAACCTACCCGGCGGATACATCAGCATGCCCTCAACCGGAGTTCCATCATCCGAAGTCCAGCGATAGGGCTTCGCTTTCGGCAGTTCCCGCTCCGTGAACAGTTTGTTGAAGGAACTGATGGGGCGCGCGGCCGCGAGGTTGTCCGGTCCGTCAGCGATATAGATCTCGGCCGGCTGCTCCGTCGCCGAATGGGCAAAGGCGATGCGTGGCGAGTATTGCGCTGCAGCAGGTATCTCGTACGCCCCAGCCCATCCGTCGCGCTTCACCAGAGGAGCGGTTGGGCCGCCCTGGGAGTAGAACTGCACCTCTGTTCCTAGCCGGCAGGCGCACAGTACGGAACCATCGGGCATGGCCATGTATCGCACTACCTCGCCCGGAAAACTTGCAAACCACCGTTCGACTGTTTTGCTATCCGCGTCGACCGAGTAAAGACGTGGCTGCGCATCTTCGTATTTTTTCTCGAGCGACCCTCCGTTGATCTGAAAAAACAAGTGCCGGCTATCTGACGCCCATTCCAGATTTACTTCGACTGCCTCATTGGTGGTTAGGCGCGTGGGCGCCACTTCCGCAGCGTTGGCGGCCAATGTTACGAGGTAGATCTCGATCTGTTCAACCCTCTCCTGGCGCTCGGAAACCGAAGAAGTTAGAAAGGCGAGCCGCTTCCCGTCGCGCGCAATGGTAATCTGTTCCAACCGCAGGTCCGAATGCGCAATCGCGACAGCCCCCGGCGTTACATTTGAATCTTTCTCCGAATCCGGTGCCTCTTTGGAACCAGCCGCGGCATGCCGCGCCAAAGCCTCATCGAGTCCCAGTCGAAAAATTACGTCTCCGCGCTCATCCCCGCGATACTGGATCACGTCCTTCCACTCCTTCTTATGCTCATCCGTCTGCTCCTTGGAGCGCGGCCGTCGCGTCGCGAAATACAGCGCCTTGGAATCCGCCGCCCACGCAAACGCATGCACTTCTTCGTTGCTGGAGGTCACCGCGAGCGCCTCACCGCCGTTCGGCGAAATAAGATAGAGCTGCGCAGTCTCTTTGTCGGTGTCGGTGTCCCCGCCCGCGTCGTCATCCTTGCTCTTCTCCACCTTGCGTTCCGAAAGAAAGGCGATCCACTGGCCGTCCGGCGACCACTGGGGTTCCTTGTCGCGTCCCGATTGCGTCAGTTGCACCAGCGTTCCCGCCCCGCCAGCGATACGATAGAGCCAGAGCTCCTTGCGGAAAATCTGCTGTTCCCAGTCCGCTCGCTCGGCAGCAATAATGACCGAATTGCCGTCCGGGGAGACCTTCACCGAATCGAAAGAGACAGAGTTGAAGAATTCATCCAGCGTGAGCTTCGGCTTTGTATTCTGTCCAACCGCAGCAAACGTGAACGCGAACAGCAGTGACACCAGCAAAGACCGCATACGAGGATTCCGCATAAGCGACCGATCCATAAGAATTTAAGAGAGCAGCATACACAACTGGCACGTCGCGCGACAGCGATGTTCCAGAAAAGAAGACAATCCGGCTTTCCGGCCTTCATTTACTGCATTGTCCATCACTACCCAAAGTCGGGAACCAGAAGCGCGACCGGTACGTATAGGGATACAATAGTCGTCTTCGGAACAAACGATAATTCCCAGAAGAATCTCAGGAGACCAATTATGGTTAAGAATCTGTGTTTGGCGATGGTTGTCGTGGTTGCAATGGTCCCGGGCCTGTCGGCTCAGACTGTGGACGAGATCATCGCAAAGAATATTCAAGCCCGCGGCGGGGCGGAAAAGCTGAAAAGCGTTAAATCGATCAAGACAACGGCAACCCTGGCCATGGGCCCGGGAATGGAAGCGCCCGGCACACTGATCCAGAAGCGGCCCATGATGGCTCACTTGGAATTCACCATTCAGGGATTGACTGCCGTCCAGGGCTATGACGGAAAAACCGCCTGGCAGATCATGCCCTTCATGGGGAAGAAAGATCCGGAACTGATGTCGGCTGACGAAGCCAAAGAAATGGAAGAAACTGCCGATCTCGATGGTCCACTCATGGACTACAAAGACAAGGGCAATCAAGTTGAGCTTCTCGGCAAGGAGAAAGTGGAAGGCACCGACGCCTACAAGCTGAAGGTCACGCTGAAGAACGGGGATATACAGACTGTGTACATCGATGCCGACTCTTTCCTCTCCATCAAAGAGGAGACCAAGCGTACAGTACGGGGAACAGATCATGATGTCGAGTCCTCCATTGGTGATTACAAAGAAGTCGACGGAATTGTTTTCCCTTTTGCGGTTGAAAGCGGCGTCAAGGGAGGCACGGAAAAGCAGAAGATCACAATCTCGAAGATTGAGTTGAACGTGCCGGTGGATGACGCAATCTTCAAGATGCCGCCTCCTGCGCCCAAGCCAGACGCCCCCAAGGCAGAACCGGCCAAGCCGGATGCGCCGAAGAATCCACCCAACCAGTAGCCCGTGGAGCTGGCCCACCGCGATTGTGAGGCATTGAAGCAATCGCAGTGGCGCGGTGAGTTTTTCCTTATTTAGCTGCGCCACTGCTTAGCAAGAATACGAGTCGTGCGGTTCGGTGCGAGGAGATCATGTTTATTCGTTTTCGTTCGCTGTGGATGGTTCCGTTTGTCGCCGCGCTAGCGCTGCTGGCTGCGGCGCAGGATGTAACACTCGATTCCGACACGCTGAGCGGGTTGCCGATCCGCGCGATCGGCCCGGCTGCCATGGGCGGACGTGTTGCCGACATCACCGCTGTTCACGAGGGGGGGAGGCTGACCATCTATATTGGCTCGGCCAGCGGCGGCGTGTGGAAATCGCGCGATGGCGGCACAACGTTCAAACCCATCTTTGACAAGCAATCTTCGCTTTCGATTGGCTCGATTGCCGTCGACCCTTCCAATCCACAGACGGTTTGGGTTGGCACGGGCGAGTCCTGGGCGCGAAATAGTGTTTCGGTAGGCACCGGCGTCTACCGCTCGCGTGACGGCGGCGAGAACTGGGAGGCTGTCGGCCTTCCGGATTCTGAGCATGTCAGCCGCATCGTCATTCATCCGAAAGACGGCAACACTGTCTATGCGTGCGCTCTCGGTCATCTCTGGAGTTCCAACACCGAGCGCGGCGTCTATAAAACGACCGACGGCGGCAAGACGTGGAACAAGATTCTCTTCCGCAATGACAGTACGGGCTGCGCTGAAATGGCGATGGACCCGCAAGACTCGAACGTGCTTTACGCCGCCATGTGGGACGTTCGGCGGGAGCCATGGAATTTCCGCTCCGGCGGCCCCGGCGGCGGCCTATTCAAATCGACCGATGGCGGCGCCACCTGGCATGAATTACGCAAGGGTCTTCCCGAGGGCGACCTCGGCCGCATTGGCGTCGCGGTGGCGCCCAGCAATCACATGCGCGTCTACGCCGTCGTAGAAGCGCGGAATCATACGGCATTGTTTCGATCAGACGATGCCGGCGATAGCTGGTCGGAAGTCAATAATTCCTTCAATATCAGCGGCCGTCCATTCTACTTCGCACGTTTGGAGATCGATCCCAAGAATGCCGACCGCGTCTACAAGACTGGATTCTTCCTCACGATAAGCGAAGATGCCGGCAAGAGCTTCAGCGCTGCCATGTCCATGGGCGAAGGACCGGGAGACGCTCTGCACAGCGATCTTCACGCTCTCTGGATT
>PLHN01000115.1 GCA_003139975.1 Acidobacteriaceae bacterium | reverse complement strand
TGTCAAGGGGTATTTTGAAGAGGCTATTTTTGCCGGTTTATTGGCCGAAGGCTCGTTGAATCAATGGGGTGGAGCGAAAATACGAGGCAAAGACCTATTAACTATTTTATAAACGGGAGGGGACGTCACAACCTCCAGATAGCTGCGGCCGTGGAATCCCACTCAGCGCAAAAGGTGTGATCAGCGGGGCACCCTGGTGATTCGGTATGCTTACTTATGATACAATGTAAGCATGACTCGACAGATAACATCAGTAAGCACAAAAGGACAGTTCGTTATTCCCGCAGAGATGAGGACGGCACTGGGCATCAAGCCGGGCACCCGCATCAACTTTGTGGAAGAGGGCGGCCGCATCATCTTCCAGCCCGTCACCCNNCGTGACACAGGATGGATTGCGAATTGTGCTGGAGCCGGTTTCGGACGAATTGGTCGATAAGACGCGCGGAATGTTTTCCGGCAAGGCATCGCTTTCTGCAGAACTCCGGCGGGCGCGGCGGAGCGATAAAGATCAATGGTGACATACGTCCTCGATTCGAGCGCAATTCTCCGCTATCTTGACGACGAGGCGGGGGCGGCGCGCGTGGCTGAAATCATCAAGGCCCACCTGGCAGGAACGTGTGAGGCGGTGGTTTGCGCGCTGCATTGGGGCGAGGTCGCCGGCATCACATGCAAGGTACATGGAAAGCAGGCGATGGAACTGGTGCTTTCGCGCTTAAGTTCGTTTGGGCTGCAAATTGTGGCGGCGGATGCGGATCGCGCCGTGCGAGCGGCGTTGATCAAGTTTAAGAGAGCGGTTCCCTATGTGGATGCTTTTGGAGTGGAGTTGGCGACTGGAGCGCGAGACCGCGTTTTCGTGACTGCTGACTATGATTTCAAACCGGCAAGCCACGATGTGAAAATGGAGTTTCTGCCAACGAAGTAAGCGGCAACATGGCGACTAAGGTTGTTCCGCTGCGCTGCCTCCAGCGGCCAAGAAGCCTGCCAATTATTCAAGCCCCACCTGACTCGCGGGGCTTTTGGTTTTTCCGACAAACAAGGCCACAATCTCCAGATAGATGCGACAGTGGAATCCCACTCATCGCAAAAGGCGCGATGACTGGGACACCCGGCAGCCTCGGTAAAGGGTGGGCGAGCCGCGAGCTTCGAGCTTGAATCGTGTGGCGCGGACACTCCTTTCCGCGCGAAGTGTCAGTCGTCAGGAAGAACTAAAGACCGCCGCGCGGAAGCAATCCCGACAATCCCACTTCGTTACTTTCAGTTGTTATCGAAGGCAACCCGCCTTTAGCTCCCCTGACAGATACGACCTGTTTGTGCAGTGTCTGGAGGACATGCGCCGCCGCTTCTCGATGTGCGTTTATGGATATGTGGTCATGCCAGAACATGTCCACCTCTTAGTCAATGAGCCAAAGGAAGTCGCGCTGGCCGACGCGATCCACTATCTAAAGTTGTCGTTTGCGAAGCGGCTGCGCAGCCGCACCGGCAGGATAGAATCGCGTTCCTTTTGGCAGAAGCGCTACTACGATCGAAACGTTGGAGACGCCGAAGAGTTTACGGTGAAGCTACGCTACCTCCACCGAAACCCCGTGGCACGTGGTCTGGTGAAGGGGCCGGCAGAATGGAAGTGGAGCAGCTTTCGGCATTACGCTCTGCGGGAGGCGGGAATCGTGGAGATCGAATCGGAATGGACGGCGCGGGACCGGGAACAGGAGACGCAGGGAGGATCGCCGCGAATTTTCCTTAACCCAGGTTGGCGCGCAAAGAACGCGCGCGAACCTGGGGCACCAGGCACCAGGCCGGTTCTTCATCGAGGCACGAAAACCGCGTTGTGTGGGCCACCCGGCCGTCCAAAAACAACTTTCCAAGCCCGCGGCCGCTCTGGTAGAACGGTAGGCGGAGGGATCGATGACGGAAAAGAAGTACAAAGGCATGGCTACACAGTGGACAACATTGCTTCGTCAAAAAGGTGTGCCTTTGGCAGCCGCCAGAGCGTTGGGCGCATACATTAGTGGGCTGGAAAAACGGCTCGCTAAATTAGACAAGAAGGTAACTGATTTGGCTCGCTCGTCTCACAAGCACGATTGAACGAGCGGTGGGCACTGGACGAGCGGGTGCACAAATCAAGTAAGAGCGTTTGATGGCGGGCGGCCCAGACAACCTTGGGCGCCCCGCTCATTCGCGCACTTTGCGAATGAGTTCGTTTCGTCACCATCGAACTATGCCGGGATCTCCCGCCGTTGTGTGGGCCGTCCGGTTAATGAGTGCCATGTGGGTATGTTTTGGTAACTATCCGTTGGTTCAGCCATGAACTTAGTTGGGATAGCCTTTCGGTAAAAGTGAGCGATTTTGAACAGACAGCGCCGGGAGGGTGCGGCAAGATATGGGTAATTTCCCTGGGGGTATCTCAAGTTGTTAGGGAGCCGAATGCGGTGGCTCAGTTTTATAGCACATGCTACATGCCCTTCCCCGGGACTGGGCCACCGCGCTGGAGGCTGCATTGGGTCAAGAGCATCGAGGGCCAAAGCGAACCATCCTTTGCATCGATGACGACAACGCCATTCTGCAGTATGAGAGAGCGCTGCTGGAACGATGGGGCTATTGCGTTGTGGCGGCGGCATCCGCGCAGCAAGGGCTGACACTGGCGATGAGGCTTCCGATTGATGCCGTGATCCTGGACTACCACATTCCGGGAACGAACGGTCACAACATCGCTGCCGCGATCAAGAAGTGCCGGCCGGAGGTTTTGATTTTCATGTTCTCCGGAAGCGAGATTCCAGAAGAGACCTTCAATCTGGTCGATGCTGTGGTACTTAAGACAGACGCGATCGGACAACTTGTGCCAACAGTTACACAGCTCTTGTAACAGGGCTCAGCTATCGCCAGATGATCGCTTTCCGCACCCAGAACGCGCCGCTATGGAGAGCTTCCCGCAACTGACGCTGCTGCACGGAAACGGATACAAGGTGCTAGCCGCAAGAAACGATGGTGAAGAAACGCGGCTGTTAGTGCCGGACCTTCAAGACAAGATGGCGCGCGTCGGAGCTGGAGATCTGGATACGGCGGCAGGCTTCGCGGCTCGCGGCGACCGCCGGAGCACATCCACACTGGACACGCATGGAAGTTAAGCGTAGGGTTGAAGGTGAGTGAGCAGTTGTTTTCCTCTTTCAGGTCCTCTGAACTAAGGCAGTCCATCTGAAGTAAGTCCCTCTTAGCGCACACATACATTGAGGTGTTCCTATGTTTGATTCCAAGTCTGCCAAGCAAGCGAAGCCAACCGTCGCGGCCGCACCGAACAAGCCGTCCGCCAAGCTGGCGGTGATGCCCAACACTGTCCCGCACCAGGACAGAATCAGGGAGCTGGCCTACGAACTGTATGAACGTCGTGGCCATAAACCCGGCCATGAGGAACAGGACTGGTTACAGGCCGAGCGCGAGATAATCAGCGCGGCGGGGTAAAAGGACAATCGTGAACCGCCCCACCAACCCGATGACATTGATTTGTCCACGATGCGGCGCGAACCCCGGGCACGTCTGCACAGGATTCGAGGGTCCGATGGAGGTCATCCATAGCGCAAGGATTGAAGCGGCGGCAGGGCACGGAAAAGAATCAGCCGCGTGCACTCTCCAAGGAGAAAACAAACCATGATTCGGAAACTCGCGAAACTCTTCGCATGTGCGGTTCTCGTTCTTTTTGTGGGCCTGAATGCGGCGGTGCTTTATGCCGCACCACAAATGGCCAATGCCAACGAGAAGATGCAGGCTGCACCGGAGCAGACTGTGACCGGTTGCCTGCAAAAGGGCGTTGAACCGGCCGGATTTTTTATCATCGGAGCGGACAACAAGCATTGGGAGCTTTACTCGGGCAAGGAAGTTTCCCTTGCCGATCATGTGGGTCATACGGTTACCGTGACCGGCGCTCTGGCCAAGAGATCGCCACAACAAGAGCAAGAAAGCCAGCCTAGTGAAAAGAAAGAAATCGGGGGCAGGCAGCACAATGACTTGCAGGTGTCCAGCCTGAAAATGGTCAGCGAGACTTGCAGCAAGTAACGGGAGGGGAGTTTGACTTCCGTTTGTGCTGCGATCATCGCGAGTATGCGTCCGGGCTGCCTGTGCCGCCGTTGCACTGCTCCCACTGAAGCCGACGGAAGGCTTGAGTGGGCCGGGCGACGTCGCGTATCCGCGACTTGCGCCTTGGGTCTTTCAGTGCGCTACAGCGAATTCAGGAAATTCACGAGATCGGTCACATCTTGTGGGCTGAGACCGATGTTAAACCGGACATTATAGAACTGGACCAGAGCCGTCAAAGTGGCTGCGTTGCCGCCGTGGAAATAGGGGGCCCGTGCCGCCACTCCGCGGAGAACCGGTCTCTTCATCTTACCCAAATCGTTACATTGGCCAGTGATGGCACCAAGACCTGGATCGGTGGTTTGATAGACGTCGTAGGTGTTGGTGGGGTCGGGATTGCTGAAGTACTCAATTGAGCCCTTGGGGCAATAGAAGGTGAACAGCGGCAGGTCTTGCGAGGGCGGCAACGACGTACCGCAAGGCGCTACGGGTGCGGGATTCGTCGTGGGGTTTGCCGTCAAGAAAGTGGCATGCTGGCAGAAATTGTCTCCGATGCCCGTGCGCATTCCTTCCATGCCGGCGTCGTCTCCCACATTCACCACGTTGTGGCAATTGGTGCAGGTTCCAGTAAGCTTGCCGCCGGTTGCCGGAGTGCCTCGGCCGGCCCCAGGGATATCGCTGAATCCGGCTATGCCGGCGATGACGAACTGGCGGGTGTTGAAGATGTTCTGTCCACGTTGAATCGACGCGCGCAGAGCAGCGACACTGCCGGTGCCGTTAAAGCTGTTATACAGAGAGAACTCCGACAACCCGCGGCTGAGAACCAGGTTGGGCGTGGGAGGATTGGGCTGCTGTTCCACAAGGCTTGCCGTCGGCGAGAGAAAACCAAACAGATTGACGGGGCCACCTGTTGCCCCGCTGCCGTCGCTGCCCGTGAGGTCTCCCGCGCTGGAAGAGCTCTGCGCGGCGAATATGTTGGACTGAAACGCTACAGCCTGGCAGACCGGCGATGTTGCGTTGCTTGGATTTGCAGGGGGACAGTTTTCAGGGGCATTCAGTGCCGCCAGGCAGGCTGCGGGAATTGGATCTGGAGAATTAAAGTTCACGCCCAGACAGGTGGCGGGGACTGGGTTGGCGAGCGTTCCTTCCAGCTGATTCATTTGCAGTGGAGTGGCCTGGGCATGAAAGGAATTGGCATCGATGAACTGCGTCTCCAGGCTGGGTTCACGCGCGTCCCACATGATGGCGAATCCTCCCACCGTCGCCGAGTCCGTAGGTGCAGTATTAACGTTGTTCTGTGCCGGGGATGCCCCTAAGCAGAAGCCGCCGGATTTACAGGGGAAAAAGCCAAGATCGGGGCTGATCCCCAGTGGCCCCATCGGATCCAGGAAGCCGACATTGGCGGCGGGCAATACGCGGCGGTAAACGGATACCTGGTTCGCGGGCAAGCCGTATTTTGCGTCGTTCTCACACCCAAGCGGATCGTAGGAAACGGTGAGCTTCGCCCACTGCTGGTTCGCTTTGGCGGGCAAGGTCACGCCGATGCGAAAGTTCGCTTTGGTGAGCACTTGCGCGTGCGAGAGGGCGAACTCCATCGGATTCGTTGACGTGGCGCGAGGATCGCTCGGGCATACAGCAGAATCGATGGCCTGAAATAGGGGAGTGTTCCCATGAGTAAGATTGTATGTGGTCTGCACCGACTGGGGAGTGAGAGCCCAGCCGTCTTGTGGTTGGTGACAAGTGAAGCAGGTGCGGCCGTTTGAGCCCAGGGGCGAAAAGAAGCCGTTATTGCTGGTGGTGGTCGCTCCGTTGGGTTGATAGCTGGTAATTGTGCCCGTCGCGTTTTGGAAGGACAGGGGAGTGGGAATACTGGCTGGGGTTGTGCCAGAGAGAATTTGAAGCAGCAAGGTCGCCGTGCCCGAGCCCTGAGCGTGAGCGAATTCCGGGCTGCTAACGCGGAAAGCGATCAGCAACAGACAAACAACTGACAACAGAGTGGCGGCAGCTTTACTTTTGGTCATGTTCGTCTACCTCAATTTCTAATGACGTTGACTAAATTGTCCCCCTGAGGCCGATCAAAAGTCGCGATCTTCCGCTGTGCAGGTGATTGTTCCCTGGCCCGAGCCGAGCTGCTGGGTGTAGTAGCACAGGTTTAACAACGATTCCCATTCGTCAAACGAGAGATTCGAGTCAGTGAGTGCGGCTTCGGTCGTGGTATAAGCGCCAGACGCAGGGTTTGCGCGCTGGATGTGGGTCGCCCATCCGTGCAGCCCCGACTCCTGATAGAACTCGAACACCTTGATAACACCGCGAGACGGGATCTTGCCGGTCAAGGGGTTATTGGTGAGTTCGGTTTTCACGTCTTCCGACAGAAGGCCGTCTGGACTAATCGCGCAATACCCGCACGCCTGCAGTTCCTGGCTGTCGTCGAACACAGAAAAGAACGGGTATAAGGTATAGCCGTCGTAACCGTCATTGGTGATGCGCACGGTGGCATCCGGCGCTCCGGATACATTGTTGGAAAAATAGGTGACAAAGTAATAGCTTGCGTCACCCTGGGCCAGGGCACTTCCGGAGAAGATAAGAGCACTCGCCACAACCACACAAAGAAACCATCCCGCCCTGTTCATGGGTAATCCTCCTGGCCGCCAAGGCCGCGCGGGCGGGGAGGGTCGGCGAAATTGGTGCCGGGTCACACTCTGATGCTTTTAGCGGTTCTTTGCAATCGCCCAACTGTTCTAGCCCTGCGACCTAGACTCGGGGGTTAGGCCAAACAGGTAGTCCCTACGGCGTAGACGTTATCAGGCGTGGCTGTTGAAAGCACTTTTCGGACAAAAAAACCGAGGGCATCCATGATAAGTAAGAATCAGCAGGAGACAGAGGTCTCCTTGCGCTTGAAGAAGACTCTTGGAGCGTAGATACAGCAAACAAGTTTAACCCTAACTTGCCTCTTTTGTTCTGGTGCGGCTACCACAGTATTTCCTCGTTGCACTTAGACGGTGCTCCAACGCCATCACTGTTCCGACTTCTCCACGACCTGCTTGATCGCATTCGATTTCTTGCCAGCGAAGTCCCCGTCACCGCCGTACACTGCCGTGACTGCGGTTGTACCAACCTTGAGCGTGGAAGTAATAAAGGTGGCCGTGCCACTACTCAATGAGCCGGTCCCCAGTATTTTCTTGCCGTTCATGAAGGTGACGGTTTCTCCATCTGGAGGCGGGCGGCGGAGAGTGGACCCGACATCCGCCGTAAAGGTTACCGCTTGCCCATAGACAGACGGGTTCTGCGAAGACGTAAGAGCAATGGTGGTCGCCACCTCCACGACCTGAACGAACGGCGCCGATATGCTGCTGCTGTAGTTGGAATCGCCTACATAAATCGCGGTAACGCTGTTCGAACCAAGTGGCCATCCCGGCGTCTTGAACCGCGCAAGGCCGCTGCTATTGAGCGCGATCGCGAACATTGGCGCCGTGCCGCCAGCGAAATTACTATCATAGAAATAGACCTGACCAGTCGGTATGCCACCCGCAGGTGAAGTTACCGTAGCCGAGAAGGTCAGGGCATTGCCATACATCAACGGGTTCCGCGAAGAGGTAAGGGTGGTGGTCGTCGGGGGCGCAGGCTTCAGCTTGAACACGGTTCCGCCGGAGGAGTTGTTGTGGCGTGTGCCGCCCCCCTCCGTGGTGCCATAAAGGTTGCCCTCGGCGTCCAGCACCAGGCCACCGCTCGGTAGCGATCCGTCCCCCGCGGCCGTGGCGAAGATGTGCAACACGGTCTCCTTCCCAGTCGAATCCAGTTTGAATACTGTTCCGCTGCTGTGGATTCCGCCCTCGATCGTCGTGCCATAAAGGTTGCCCTGCGCATCCAACACCAACCCGCCGGGTCCTGTGCCATCCCAAGCCTTCTCTGGGAAGCTGTGCAGCACGGTCAGCTGCCCGGTTGTATCCAACTTGAACACCGTCCCGCCACCTGCGGCGCCGCCATTTGCCGCGCCATAGAGGTTGCCCTGTGCATCCATCACCAAACCTGCCGCGGGATTTTCGCCGTCCGCTCCGCCGGTGAAAGCGTATAGCACCGTCTCATTGCCGGTTGCGTCCAACTTAAATACAGTCCCACAGCCGCCATAATTGGTAACGCCAACACCGCACGCTCTATTTCCACCCCCGGCGGTGGTGCCATATAAGTTGCCGAGCGCGTCCAGCACCAGACCTGCCTTCGGTTCTGAGCCGTCCGCCTTGTAGGGGTTGATGCCAACGAAGCTGTAAAGGACTTGCTCGTTCCCCTCCGCGTCCACCCTGAAGACCGTTCCACAACCGCTTCCACTGCATTGGGTACGAATTCCACCTGCATCGGTAGTACCGTAGAAGTTGCCCAGCCCATCCGGTACTAAGCCTCCGATGGGAGTTATGCCGTCTCCCTTCGCCCCGGTAAAGTTGTAGAGCGTTGTCTGGTTCCCCGCATCCACTTTGAACACCGTTCCGAAATCATAAGTGCCGCCGCTAGCAGTAGTGCCATATAAGTTGCCCTGTGGGTCCAACACTAAAACGGAGGATCCGCCATACGAACCGGTGAAGGTGTAGAGCACGGTCTCATTGCCCAGCGGATCCATCATGAACACTGTCCCGCAGCCGTTCCCACTGCAATCAGCAAGATTTCCACCAGTAGCGGTTGTTCCGTACATGTTGCCCTGTGCGTCGAGAACCAAACCGGAGTAGGGCAACGCGCCATCAGTCCCGCCGGTAAAAGAATGCAGCACAGCCTCAGCGTAACCCTGCGCCTGGGCGGGTAGGGCGGCGGCTACGAGTACCAGCAGAACGATCAACGGCCGCGCGGTGCTGGCCGCGCGTGCGTGTGTTCCACGAAGCCAACTCCGATGTTGCATTGGATTGTTCATAACTTCCTTCCAATTAAGCTTCCCTTAGACGAACAGGCGTAACTCGGCAACCGGCAAGCACTTTCGCGGCAATCGAAGGCCGGGAGCAGTATCTTCTTAGGCAGGCCCGAGTGCAATGGCCTGCGTCACCGCTGCATGTGATTGGCCGCCGACGGCGGGCGCTCCATTTTGCCGTCGCGCCATTTACGACCTTAGAGTGAGATTGGGAGTTTCGTTTTTGCTGCCGCTCATCGGGAGATCGTACCCGGCTCTTTTCAGCAGTTGTACTGGTCCACTTAAAGCCAACCGAAGGCTTGAAAGGGCCACCCGTCCCCGGTCCGACGCTGAAATCCGACTCAGCCGAATAACACGCTGCGGCCGTTCACGGGTGGCGTAACCTGGTGTAGTGTATGAGAGAAGGCCATAGGATCGACCATGTCTAATATCAATACTACAAAAGGCGTAATCGGAATTCTCACAGGGGGCGGCGATGTGCCGGGGTTGAACCCGGCGATCCGCGCGGTCACAATCAGGGCGCTGCGGGAGGGCTACAAGGTGATCGGCCTGCGACGCGGATGGGCGGGCCTGGTCGACATCGTCCGCGAAAAGGACTACGACAACAGCGGCAATTTCCAGACCCTCTCCGAGGAGCTCGTGAACCGGGCTGGCCGGACCGGCGGAACCTTCCTGCATACATCGCGCACGAATCCGGCGAAGGTAAAGAAATCGCACCTGCCTGCTCACCTGGAGGGCGCGGCCTACCAGGCCGAGGTCAACGACCTGACGCCGGACGTGCTCAAGAATCTTGACTGGCTCGGGATTGACTATTTGATCCCGATCGGCGGCGATGACACGCTGAGCTATGGCGTGCGCCTGTATCAGGAAGGCGTGAAGGTGGTGGGGATTCCCAAGACCATGGATAACGATGTTCCGGGAACCGATTACTGCATCGGATTCAGCACCTGCGTGACGCGAACGATTCACTTGACCAACAGCCTGCGGACTTCGGCAGGTTCGCACGAACGCTTTTTGGTGCTGGAGGTGTTCGGCCGTTATGCCGGCTTCACGGCCATGCTGCCGACCATGGCGGGGGCAGCCAACCGCTGCGTCATCCCCGAGCATAAGTTCGATATCGAGCGCTTGACGGAATTGCTGGTCGCCGACCGGCGCAAGAACCCGAGCCGGTATTCTGTCGTGCTGCTGTCGGAAGGAGCGATGTTCGAAGGCGGAGAGAGGATCTTCGAGAAGGAGACGACGGATGCCTTCGGCCATAAGAAACTCGGCGGCATCGGCGATATGGTCTCGGAAAAGCTGCAGGAGCTTTCGCCAAAATACAACAACGGCAAGCTCATCCACTGCATCAGCCAGAAGCTGGGCTATCTGGTCCGCGGAGGCGATCCCGACGCGATCGACTCGATCGTCCCGATGGCCTACGGCAATTTAGCGCTCGACTTGATTCTTAGCAAGGTCCACGGCAGACTGGTTGTGCTCAAGAACGGCCGCTACGATAACATGCCGATCGACGCGGTGACCGCCTCAAAGAAACTGGTAAACGTGAAAGAACACTACAACACCGAACGGCTGCGGCCCCACTACAAGAGCTTCGAGATGAAGCCGCTCTTCATCATGACTAGCGATCTTTCCTAAGTGGCGCCGGGCAGCGTCGCAGCGGGGACGGCGTGGTCAAGCTGCATGATGCCGTGCCCAGGCAATATGAAGGTTGCTCCGCCTCTTCGCTTCGCCACACAAAAACCCGGAATGCGTGAGGCAACCGCGCGAAGGTGCAGGCGCGGCGGNNACGCGGCTTCGGTGTGGATGGGATGTTCGAGAAGGATGTCGATCTGGTCGCCAACAGTGGTTGCGGTCTCCTGGATGGTTCCGGGCGGGAGTTCCAAGACTGAAGTTGCGTTTGCTTTTACGGCGGCTACGCGCCAGGGCTTGAGAGCTTCTTCGAGGTGGATGACGATGCGGTCGCGGTCGAGATAGAGGGCGTCGATGGGGAAGCGCATGGCGAAGGTGTG
>PLHN01000070.1 GCA_003139975.1 Acidobacteriaceae bacterium | reverse complement strand
AGGCCGTAGTCGAGTTCTCCGAGCGCATCCCCGAACTGGCCGCCGCCGTCAAAAAGATCATCGACGAGGAACGCCGCCGCAATCCCGCCTTCGTCCACAGCTTCGAAGACTTCTACGCCCTCTGCCGCCAGGCCATCAATCCCAATCTCTCCGAAGACGCCGTCGAGCGCATGCTGATCCAGCACCTGCTCACCGAACGCATCTTCGAAAGAATCTTCGACAACCCCGATTTCACCCGCCGCAACGTGGTAGCAGCCGAAATCGAAAAAGTCATCGTCGAGCTGACCAAGCGCGCCTTCAACCGCAACGAATTCCTCCGCCCGCTAGACCGTTTCTATAAAGCCATCGAAGTCAGCGCCGAAAACACCACCGGATTCTCCGAAAAGCAGGCATTCCTAAACAAGGTCTACGAGCGCTTCTTTCAGGGCTATTCCCCCAAAGAAGCCGATACCCACGGCATCGTCTACACCCCGCAGCCCATCGTCAATTTCATGGTGCGCAGCGTGGAAGAAATCCTGCAAAAAGAATTCGGCCGCTCCCTCGGCGACAAAGGCGTCCACATCCTCGACCCCTTCGTCGGCACCGGCAACTTCATCGTCAACATCATGGACAAGATCAAAGCCACCGACTTGCCCTACAAATACGAAAACGAACTGCACTGCAACGAAGTCATGCTGCTGCCCTATTACATCGCCAGCATGAACATCGAGCACGCATATTTCGAGCGCACGGGCGAGTACAGTGCATTTCCGGGGATTTGCTTGGTGGATACGTTTGAGTTGGCCGAAGCGGACCAGAGTGGGTTCAGTTTCATGACCGCTGAAAATGCCGAGCGGGTAAAACGCCAGAGAGAGTCGCCGATCTTTGTCATCATCGGAAATCCGCCTTACAACGCTCAGCAGCTAGATGAAAACGACAATAACAAGAACCGTAAATACCCCACTCTGGACAAACGAATTTCGGAAACCTACGCAGCTGATTCAGGGGCGTCGAGTTTGACGAAGCTCGGAGACCCCTATGTAAAGGCTATTCGCTGGGCAACTGACCGCCTTGGCGAAGAGGGCATCGTAGCCTTCGTCAGCAACAATAGCTTCCTCGATCAGATCGCATTCGACGGTGCGCGCAAGAATCTCATGAAGGACTTTCAGTCGATTTATGTACTTGACCTTGGCGGCAATGTACGAAAGAACCCAAAGCTGTCTGGCACCACGCACAATGTGTTCGGTATTCAGGTAGGCGTGAGCATCGAGTTTTTTGTCAGGCGCAAAGCCCCTGCTAAAACGAAACAGCCTGCCTCCATTCAATACGCGAACGTAGACGCGTTCTGGCGCAAAGAATAAAAGTTTCGTTTTCTGAGCTCCCACGACGATATTCGCAAAATAGATTGGCGAACACTCGAACCCGACAGAAAAAACACATGGCTAACCGAAGGTCTGCGGGAAGACTTCGAAGGCTTTGTGCCGCTGGGAGACAAAGAGAGATCATCAACGCTCTCGGATACAGTTTTCAAACTTTACAGTTTGGGCATTAACACGAACCGCGATGCGTGGGCCTATAACTTCGGCAAGACCGCACTCATCCACAATGTTCGTCTATCGATCGATTTCTACAACGAGGAGGTGGGTCGGTACGTACACGCCGGTAAGCCGTCAGACCTTGACAGCTTTGTCCGCTATGACGAAGGGCGCATAAGCTGGAGCCGCGATCTCAAGCAAGATTTAAAGCGCGGGCGAACGGCGGACTTCAAAGCCGACAACGTGCGCATGTCGATGTATCGCCCATTTTGCCAACAGTACTTATTCTTTGATCGCGTGTTTAACGAAGAGGTCTATCTCTTTCACCAGATATTCCCTTCCCGCGATTCAGAGAACATTGTCATTTGGGAGAAGATAGGCACCGAGACGCCTCATTACACCCTTGCCGTCAACATGATTCCAAACCTTATGCCCCAAGGCGGCTCACAGTGTTTCCCCTTCTACACCTACGCCGAAGATGGCACCCACCGCCGCGAGAACATCACCGACTGGGCCCTCGAACAATTCCGCTCCCACTACCACGACCCCTCCATCACCAAGTGGGACATCTTCCACTACATCTACGCCGTCCTCCACCACCCCGAGTACCGCGAGCACTACGCCGCCAACCTCCGCCGCGAACTNNGAGTCGAAGGACCCCATACCCGCCGACACCCACCCCAAGCCCGGAAAGGAGTTCTCTGCACGGAATGCAGCTGACAGCGCTCCAACATCGGAACGTCCTTACGCGAAATTGTCCGCCGAGGCTAAGGAGAGAGTCTTGTCCGAGGTCAAAGCGATGCAAGACGCAGGAGAACTGCACTATACCAGTAAGGACGATGCGCGGGTTTTCCGCGCCCTAGCAAAAGCCGGCCAGCGCCTGGCCGAAATCCACGTCCATTACGAGAAGCAGCCGGAATACAAGCTGACAACGAAAGAAAAAGCCGGCGAAAAACTAAACTACCGCGTGACCAAAATGCGCCTGAGCAAAGACAAAACGACGCTAATCTACAACGATTTCCTAAC
>PLHN01000013.1:6833-7094 GCA_003139975.1 Acidobacteriaceae bacterium | reverse complement strand
ATCGGGCTGGCGCTGGTGGTCGGAGTGGGGTTTGGAGGCGTCAGAATTCTGTTGAAGAAGCTTTTTCCCGGACGGGTGTTTGACCGCCCGGAAGACATGGAACTCATCTCTTTGCACTTGGATGACCAGCCCGGAGAGAGCCGTGGCGGACGCTAAGTGGCTCAATCGAGGATTGTTAAGAGGCGAGATGGCGATTTTGGTCCCATTTCGGGCTGGTTTGATGATCTTTGCACATATTTTGTAAGTTATTGAAAATAAGAC
>PLHN01000013.1:0-6792 GCA_003139975.1 Acidobacteriaceae bacterium | reverse complement strand
TTGCCGGGTGGCCTTTTCGTTTGAGGCGCAGTTCTAAATTGTCGGGTTTCAGTTCTCAGCGAAATCTCGCGTTCGCCGACTCATCGTTCTCGCTTTGAAAGACCAACTGCGGACTTGGAAACCGCAGCATCCCCATCGCTGAGAGCCGAGAACTGGCAACTGGGAACTCTTTATGTCTTGCAGACGTATTGTCTACAGAGCAGCACTTGTGAGCTGAGTGGAGGAACCGATGTTTTGCGATCAATGTGGGGCGCAGTTGCTGGCGGGGCAGGGGCGGTGCGGACGGTGTGGTAAGCCGGTTACGGGGTTTCTGGAGTACGGACGCAATCGGGTGCGCGAGCATGTAAAGCTGGTGGGAATTCTGTGGATGGCCTACTCGGCCCTGCATGTGGTGAGCGGCGTCGTCATACTTCTGGTATCGAGGCTCGTTATCGTTCGGTTGGGAAATATTCCGAATGGACCTCCTCCGGAAGTGATGGCGTGGTTGCCGGCGCTGGTCAGCGCGGTGGGGTGGCTGATTCTGGCGAAGGCCGCTGTGGGTGTGATCACGGGATGGGGTCTGCTGCAGCGCGAAGAGTGGGCGCGCATCGTGGCGCTGGTAATGGGTTTTGTGGCGCTATTGAGCGTGCCGATAGGGACAGCGCTGGGAATCTATACCCTGTGGGTGCTGTTGCCTTCGCACTCGGAGGAGGAATATAGAGCGCTGGCGCAGGCGGCGTAAAACAAATCGCGAATGGGCTAGGCGGCGGCCTTCTGGAGATGAATTGCATGCCGCACCTTAGTCCTCGGTGCTTTTGACAAATGAGTTGACGTTGTGGCTGGTGCGGCCATGCTCTTTGATTTTGGGCATGATTTCCCGTTCGTCTTTGCCGCTTACTTCCCACGGGCATCCTTGCATAACGTCCTTGCAATGGAACGTAACCTTTCCCTGGTCGTGCTGGGACTTCCCTTGATCTTGTTGCATGGTTCCGACTTTCCATGCGCGCGACTTTCTTTCGCGCGTATACATGATTCGTAAATGAGAAACCGGCCCTGAAAAATCGGTCTTTCGCCGTAGATTGAAAGCCGGTCATACTGTAGCCCGATGGCATTTCACTTGTGCGACGCTGAGGAAGGGCTCGGATGACGAAGAAACGAGACGCTGGCATAGTTCGTTGCCGGTGGGCGAAGAACGCGCTTTCGATTGCTTATCACGATCGCGAGTGGGGTGTGCCGCAGTATGACGATCGTGTGCTGTTTGAGTTCCTCATTCTGGAGGGGGCGCAGGCGGGGCTGAGCTGGGACACGATTTTGAGGAAGCGCGAGAACTATCGCGAGGCATTCGATGGATTTGATCCGGCCAAAGTGGCGCGCTACGACCGGCGCAAGGTGCAGGCGTTGCTTCGTGACGAGGGGATTGTTCGCAACCGGTTGAAGATCGCATCGGCGATTCGGAACGCGCGAGCTTTTCTTGCCGTGCAGAAGGAGTTCGGTTCGTTCGATCGCTATATCTGGCGGTTTGTTGACGGGAAGCCGCGAGTGAATGCGTGGCGGCGGGGGCAGCGGGTTCCGGCGCGGACGGCGGAGTCGGATGCGATGAGCAAGGATCTGAAGAAGCGCGGGTGCAACTTTGTGGGATCGACGATCTGCTATGCCTTTATGCAGGCTACGGGGATGGTGAACGACCATGCGGTGGAGTGCTTCCGGTATCGGGAGAGCGGCGGTCAGGTGCGTGCGTGAGAACCGGGCCGTCCCTCCGGGACTTGAGTTGTCTTTGCAGCTTCCCCCGCGCTGAAGCGCGGGGCTAAGTTGGTTCGCCCCTGCGGGGCTGGATCATTTTCACACTTGCACCCATGGCTCACCAGGCTGCGGAAAGAGTTCGCTGAAAGCGCTGCGCCACCCGAAATCCCGTTATATCGTCTAGCCGGCCAGCTTTCGGGGCTCTGGCTCTGCGGGCACTTCGGCCGCGGGGTTCAGGGGCGCTTGGGATGGGGTGGTGAAGCGGCGCAGCGTTAGCCCGGCGAGAGTGAACAGGAATTCTACGCAGTCGCGCAGCTTTAATTTTGACTCACCATCGAGACGAGGCGCGAACACCATGGGAATCTCCACTACCTTCGCGCCGTGGCGCACGAGTTCAAACAAGATAGCGGTTTGAAAGGAGTAGCCACGCGTGGGCAGGGCGCGGAAATCGCAGCGGCAAAAAAGTTCGGCGGGGAAGGCGCGATAGCCGGACGTGCAATCTTTCACGGGTCCTACGCCGCAGCATAAGCGCACCAGGAAACTGCCGGTGTAGCTCAGAGCGCGGCGGCCGGGGCCGAACTCGGGCATTGCGGATTCAGGCAGGAAGCGCGAACCGATCACCAATCGGCGGTTGCCCTCGGCGGACAATCTTATGAAGTCGGGCAGGAGCGCGGGGTCGTGCTGGCCGTCGGCGTCCATTTCCAGAAGGAGCGCGGCGCCCAGATGTTCGACGGCATAAGACATGCCGCGCTTGTAGGCGTCGCCGATGCCGCGCTTGTCTCCTGTTAGCAGGTGGAGGTTCGGATTGGCGGGCATGGCTTCGCGGACGAGGGCGGCGGTTCCGTCGGGGGAATTGTCGTCGACTACGAGGACGTGGAGGGCGTGGGTGGGAATGCGCGCGGCTTGTTCGAAAATGCGCGGCAACACGACTTGCAGGTTGGGGCGCTCGTTGTAGGTGGGCAGGACGATGCAGGCGATGGGGCGCGCGGGTTGGGGACCAGAAGGCACTGGGTACAGTTTACATCGAGGTATCAGGTGACAGGTCTCAGGTGTCAGGTGTCAGGGAAACCTGGTCACTTGTGAGTTGGGCGGCGAAGGTGATGGTTAGGATTGCCAGGCACACGACCGATAGCTGGAGGTGGGTCCAGCGGGCTAACGGGCCGGCGAAGGGCAACAAGAAGGAGAGATAGAGGAGCCACGCGATACGAGGGGCGGGGTACGTGGTGAGCCAATCGGCGATCCAGAGGAAGGCGGGGGCCAGGATTACCAGGTCATAAACCGTTAAGTGCGGCGCCACCAGTACGGTTGCCAGGAGCATGATGGAGAAACGGTGAGCGAGGGGTGCTGCCTTTCTCCAGCAGGCGATGGCCAGCAGGGTAGTGGCTAGCGCGGTGAGGATGTACAGTACGAAGGCTGCGACGGGCCAGGGGAGTAAGAGGTTCCAGAAGGCGCGGAGTGAGTGCATGAGGTAGGGGCGCGGCTCCAGGATTGATGCCGCCGTGCCGATGTGGGTTAGGGCGCGGGCGTAGGAGGCTAGCGGGCCGGGGCCGTACCAGGCCCATGCAGCGGCGAATTGGGCCAAGACGGAGATGATTGCGCCCGCGACGNNGGGAACGGGCTTCCTCGGCCACAAGCACGCGGCTGCGAACACGCAGGCTGGTACCAAAGCTAGCTGCGGTTTGTAGGCCAGCAATCCTAAGCACAGGCCTGCCAGCACATCTCGGCGGGCGCGGAGGGCGAAGTAGGTTGCGGTTAGGGCGGCCAGGGCCAGGGCGGAGTTCTGGCCGAAGGTGAGCAGGGCGAAGAATCCGGGGAATGCGGCTGCTGCTAGCGCTACGGTGGTGCCTTGCGCATGAAGGTTCGGGCATGTTTGCCAGACGGCGTAGCAGCAGGCGGCGTAGATGGCGGCGCTTAGAGCAATCCAGATGGCCGCAGCCCAGGGGTAGGGCAGTTGCGCCAGCGGCGCCCAGATCAGCGAATACTGCGGGGCGTAGACGGGGAGGAAGTAATCTCCTGCGGAGGCGGGTACGCGTTGTTCGCCGAGTTCGCGCTGGGCGCTGGCGTCGTAGAGGGCTTCGCCGCGGTGCTCGAGGGCTAGCGTGCCGAGGACGTAAGCGTGGAGGAAGTCGGCTCCTTTTAGATGGCCGAAACGGTCGCGCGAGCCGGGGGTGGCGATGATGGCCGCGTAGCCTAGCCAGAGGGCTATCGCGAGGAGGAGGGACTGGCGGCGAATGCGGGGCGTGGTGAGCCAGGACGGCGCGGTGGATTTGATTGGATCACTCATTTAGCGATCGGGGTATTCGATCTCCTGCGTTTACACTGATCTGCGGTGAACCCAGGTTAGCGCGGAACATCGCCTGCGGTGACCCTGCTAGGGCCATTTCTGTGCACCGTGCAGAATGGGGAGAATGTGGATAGCATCAGCCGCGATTCGATAGACCACGATGTAAGGCAGCGGTGAGAGAACAAGTTCCCGGGTGCTCTCGTTTTTGCCAGGACGCCCGCGATGGGGAAAGGTCAAGAGGGCAGAAGGGGCTTTGTAAATGGCACGCACCAGTTCAGGAGCGTGTTGCGGTGTCTGTTCAAACAGATAATTAGTGATGCGTTCCAGGTCGTTGGCCGCTTCCTCCGACCAGCGCAATTGCATTTAGCGAAGCGCCTGCTTTTCGGCAATAAGCTTTTCAAGCCGCGTGCCCACTTCTTCGTGGGCTAAGAGATCGCCCCGTTCGGCGGACGCCAAGCCTCTCTCCACATCGCGGATGAACCACTCGTCGTAATCGACCAAGCGTGCAATGGCTTCTTGAACCAGCGCCTCCGCATTGTGGCCCTGCTCGGCGGCCAGGCGAGTGAGCTTGGCTTGTATGTCGGGGCTGAGGTGTACTTCCATAGCGATTAGGGTAGGGATTCCAGGGCGTTAAGTCAACGGACAAACGTGTCCACTTACTGAAGGCGAAACCGAGGTTGTGCAGGCGGTCTGGTTCTTGGGCTTCGCTTAGGGCAGGCTCTCGCCCAAAGAACGCGCAAGGGTGGGGTCCCGGCATGGGCATATGGAAATCAAGACAAAAAGGCGGCGCCCGGGGAGCCACGGCGGGATGGACGGGCTTTTTCGTGACAATCCCCCAGGGGCACGCTAGGATAAATTGAAGGCGAATGAGANNATTGAAAGCCTGCTCGGTCGCCCTGTTTCCGAAGGCGAGCAAGTCAGCGTGCGCACTGTGCCTGCTTCGCCAGATTGGCTTATCTCCATCCAACAGAACTCCAGGAAAAAGGGCACCGATCAACTCTCGATGGAAGAAATCGACGAGGAAATTGCCGCAGCACGGCGTGAGCGCGGCCAGCGCCCCGGACAATGATTCGGGTTGTTATCGATACCAACGTTTTGGTTTCAGCGTTATTGACGAGCGGCGGCTTGCCGGAGGCTGTTTTTAATCTTGCCATTTCTGGCGAAGTGCAGTGGTTTGCCTCCGAATCGGTTCTCGCCGAATATGAGGAAGTGCTAAAACGTCCCCGGTTCGCAATCGATTCTCGTAAAGCCGCAGCCGCAATCGCCAGAATCCGGGCAATTGTCTCTGCGGTCAAACCGGCAGTTCGCGTCTCAGCGGCAAGCGACCCTAACGATAATAAATTTCTCGAATGCGCCGAGGCCGCGCAGGCCCATTACTTCGTCACCGGCAATATCCGCCATTTCCCAGAGATCTGGAAAGAGACTCGAATTGTGACCCCTCGCGAGTTCATCGACGCTTGGACAACGGCTCCCGACGACTTGCGCTAGCGACAGCCCAGGAATTGCGCCTCCCAGGTTAGTGCCCACCAAACGCACGCGAATCTGGGGCGCCGAGCTGCGCTCGAGGGCTATCGTGCCTAGGACGTAGGCGTGGAGGAAGTCGGCTCCTTTTAGATGGCCGAAGCGGTCGCGTGGGCCGGGCGTGGCGATGGTGGCGGCATAGCCTAGCCTAGCCACAGGGCGATCGTGAGAAGGAGGGCTTGGCGGCGGATGCGGCGCGGGGTGAGCCAGGGTGGCGGGTTCAAAGCGGTTTTGATTGGTTCGCGCATTGGGCTGAGCGACGGCTTGATCACTATGTGAAATAGAGATGTATCGACATCTATCTCATCTCGGGGCTGATTCGACCCGGCGTCGGGAGGGGAGCACCGGACCGGAGAAACTCGTCGTTTGGATGCCGTGCTCTGTAGGATTCTGGACCCACGAAGAAATACCATGAGTGGGGTTTGACAGGCTGGTTGTAGTCGTCTGCCCTTGCACTGATGCCCCCCGCCTCCATTTCATGAGACACAAGATCCTCGTCTACTGGCCGAAGGCTACCTTTTGCGTCGTAGAAGAACTCGTATTCGGTTTTCGGAGAAAGGTAGACTTCTAGGTCGGATGTTCGTGCGCGGCCGTCTTCGGCTATTTTAATCTCTGCGACTTCGCGGTACCTGTCGCGTTTGAATACTTCGGGAGCGGAATCGACGCCGAAATCCACCCTGACCCAACCAACGTATCCGTCTGGGAGCACGAGACGATACGTTAGCTGTGGTTCAGAGTCCCCTCGAATTCCGAGGATCACCCAGCGAGGGATGAAGGCGACAAGTAAACAAAGAAAAACAGCAGCGCCAACAACTATTGCGGCTATTCGCAATTCTTTCATTCCAGATAGAATATCCCCGTTTCTAACTTAGACATGTTGAAATCAGTGATTGTACTCATCATCCGGTCCTTTGGGACGGCACCTTTGCAGCCTGGCTCCTGACTTCTGCAATTCCTTTAGAATTCTCCGCAGTGTCGATTCAATTTCAAATTGAGGCTACTGCTGGGGCGGGCCGGGCGGGCACGCTTGGCACTCCGCATGGGGAGATTGAGACGCCGGTGTTTATGCCAGTGGGGACGGCTGCGACTGTCAAGGGCGTTCCTCAGGATGTGTTGGAGGAGCTGGGCGTGCGGATTCTGTTGGGGAATACTTACCATCTGTATTTGCGGCCGGGGGTGGAGGTGGTGCGGCGGCTGGGCGGGCTGCACCGGTTTATGTCGTGGGAGCGGGCGATTCTGACGGATTCGGGCGGGTTTCAGGTTTTCAG
>PLHN01000383.1:12506-14851 GCA_003139975.1 Acidobacteriaceae bacterium | reverse complement strand
GTGTGCAGACGACACTCCAAATAAGCCAACGCGCCTTCGAGCACAGGGGTGCCGTGTGCGGTGCGTTCAAAGCGAGCACCGATCTCTTCCGCGTGCTGATGGGCCTCGGCTGAACGCGCGTAGTATTCTGAGATCGCCTGCTGGGAGCCGCTTAGCACGTTCACGCCAAAGCGCTTGCGCGCGTGGAGATGAGAGTGAGTGCGCGCCCGGTGACCCACGCAAACCAGCACCAGCGGCGGATCGAGGGAAACCGAAGTGAAAGCATTCGCCGTCATACCGTGGACTTCGCCCTCCCGATCGACGGTGATGATGGTTACGCCAGTTGCGAAACATCCCATCGCTTTGCGGAAATCGGTCGCGGTCAGGTTCATGTGCGGAAGCCAGCGTGCGCAACGTTACGGCACAGTATCGAGCATCCCGGTCTGATTCGGCGGAGGCTTCGCCAGGCCGGTCCGGCCAACTAAACACGCTATCACGGCCAACGCCGGGCCGGAAGATTGTTGCAGTCCCTTAAGAAACTCGCAGCATCCAAGGGGACAAGGTTTGCCAGGTTCGCTATCATCATGGGCAGTCGCGCACCTTGCGGCGGCTTGCCAGTGCAGAGGGCGACTCTTAGAGATGCTCTGATTAAGTATCCGCAGAAAGCTGAACCAGAGCACACAGAGTTTCACAGAGGATATCAGGGGCCTAATCAGAGCCTCCCTAGAACTGAATGATAGCTCTCTCCCAGGAAACGGCACGAAGCGCGGCGAAGGAGTTGGAGAGCCTCGGCGCCGAGCCCATCTCGCGCGAGACGGCTTGCGGGTTGTTGCACGCCGGCGACGAATTGCTGACGCAGTTACTCGTGGCTGCGCAAGCGGCTCGTGCCCGGTTCAAGCCGGGCGTCATTACTTATTCGCGCAAGGTGTTTCTTCCGCTGACGAATCTTTGCCGGGATTATTGTGGCTACTGTACATTTCGCCGCGATCCTGACCACCACCCCAGAACGCCAAAAGCAGGCGTTCCGGGAACCCCGGACCACCAGGCGGGCGCGCATACCATGACGCCCGACGAAGTGATGGAAGTTGTGCGCGCGGGCGAGCGCAGGGGATGTACGGAAGCTCTATTCAGCCTGGGCGACAAACCGGAACTGCTCTTTCCCGAAATGCGCGAGACGCTGCGGCATCTCGGATATAAATCTACGCTGCATTATCTGGAAGCGATGTGCGAGCGAGTGCTGCGCGAATCAAGTCTGCTTCCGCATCCCAATCCGGGTTTGATGAGCGCGGAATGGCTGGAACGGCTGGCGCGCGTGGCGCCCAGCATGGGCCTCATGCTGGAAACAACGAGTACGAGGCTGCTCGCCAAGGGCGCAGCGCACGATAACGCGCCCGACAAAGATCCGGCGAGGCGCTTGCGCGTGATCGAAGAGGCGGGGCGCCAGAAAATTCCCTTTACGACCGGAATTCTGATCGGGATCGGCGAGACGATGGAAGAGCGGGTCGATACGCTTGCCGCCATTCGTGAACTGCACGAAAAATACGGACACATTCAGGAAGTAATCGTGCAAAATTTCCGCGCCAAAGCTGGCACGCCGATGGCCGCCTGGCCCGAACCCGACAGCCATAACATGTTGCGCACACTGGCCGTTGCGCGCCTTATGATGCCGGCGATGAATATCCAGGCTCCGCCGAATCTTTCCGAGCCTGACTACGCCGAGTTGCTCGACGGCGGCATCAACGACTGGGGAGGAATTTCGCCGCTCACGCCGGACTTCATCAATCCTGAAAAGCCGTGGCCGCATCTCGACCAGTTGCGCGAACGCACGGAGGCCAAAGGCTTTCAGTTGCAGCAGCGGTTGCCGGTTTATCCTGAATTCGCTGCATGGGCCGAGGCGAAAGGCGAATTGCTCCGGCAGCGGGTTCGGGAGAACGCTCAGTATTCACCGTTGGGAGGAGCGGCATGATCACCGTTTTGACAGGCGGCACGGGCGGCGCAAAGTTTGTGGACGGACTGCGGCAGATCGTGCGCCCGGAAGATTTGACCATCGTCGTCAACACGGGCGATGACATGATGTGGTGGGGCTTGTACGTCTCACCCGACATCGATTCAATCACCTACATGCTGGCCGGAAAGCTAAGCCAGGAGCGCGGTTGGGGCGTGAAGGGCGACACATTTTTTTGCCTGGAGGCAATGGGAAAGCTGGGGCAGGCAACATGGTTTCACGCAGGAGATCGCGACCTGGCCACGCACATTTTTCGCTCGCAGCTCATGGCGGAGGGCAAGACGCTAACGGAAGTGACTGCGGAAGTCGCGTCGCGCCTTGGCGTGCGGGCGCGCATTCTGCCGATGAGCAATTCGCGGGT